>CANGOK010000031.1 GCA_947455285.1 Beijerinckiaceae bacterium
CATCAGGAAGACGCGCCGGTCATATCCGACGCCGAGTATGACGCTCTGCGTCGCCGCTACGAGGCCATCGAAGCCGCTTTTCCAGAGCTTGCGGGCTCGCTCTTTTCGACCCGCGTCGGCGCCGCCCCGTCCGAGAAATTCGCCAAGGTTCGTCATGCCGTTCCCATGCTCTCGCTCGGCAACGTCTTCGCCGACGAGGATGTGGAGGAATTCGTCGCGCGCGTGCGGCGTTTTCTGGGGCTGGCGGACGGCCCGCTGGCCTTCACCGCCGAACCCAAGATCGACGGCCTGTCCTGCTCGATCCGCTATGTGCGCGGCGAGCTTGTTCAGGCGGCGACGCGCGGCGATGGTTTTGAGGGCGAGGATGTGACGGCCAATGTGCGCACCATCGCCGAAATTCCTCACAGGCTTCATGGCGATGCGCCCGAAATTTTCGAGGTGCGCGGCGAAATCTATATGCGCCATGCGGATTTCGCGGCGCTGAATGAGCGTCAGTTGTCGGCCGGCGATAAGGTCTTCGCCAATCCGCGCAATGCTGCTGCGGGCTCCCTGCGCCAGCTTGATTCAACCATCACCGCAAAGCGCCCCCTGCATTTCTTCGCCTATGCCTGGGGCGAGATGAGCCTCATGCCTTCGACGACGCAACATGGCATGGTGCGCGCGTTCAAGTCATTTGGTCTGCCGGTCAATCCGCTCATGGTTTTGTGCCATAACGAGCGTGACATGATCGCGCATTTCCGCGCCATCGAAGCGCAGCGCGCAGCGCTTGGCTATGACATCGACGGCGTCGTCTACAAGGTCGACGATCTCGCCCTGCAGGCGCGTCTTGATTTCGTGTCGCGGTCGCCGCGCTGGGCGGTGGCGCATAAGTTTCCTGCGCAGCAGGCGACGACTGTCCTGCGCGACATTGAAATTCAGGTCGGCCGCACAGGCGCCCTGACACCGGTGGGGAAACTTGAGCCCGTTACGGTGGGCGGCGTCGTCGTTTCGAACGCGACCCTCCATAACGAAGACGAGATCGCCCGCAAGGATGTGCGCATCGGCGACACCGTGGTCGTCCAGCGCGCGGGCGACGTCATTCCGCAGATCGTGCGTGTGGTGGAGGAAAAGCGCCCCAAGGATGCGCGCGCTTATGTCTTCACCCACACCTGTCCCGCCTGCGGCTCCGCCGCTGTCCGGGAAGTGGACGAAAAGGGCGAGGTCGATGCGGTTCGCCGCTGCACGGGCGGCCTTGTTTGCCCCGCGCAGGCTGTCGAGCGCCTGAAGCATTTTTGTTCGCGCAACGCCATGGACATCGAGGGCCTCGGCGACAAGCAGATCGAGTTCTTTTTTGAAAAGGGGCTCATCAAGACGCCCGCCGATATCTTCACTCTGCAAAGACGCGATGAAGAGCCCGGCCGCATGCAGCGCATCCGCAACTACGAGGGCTTTGGCGAAACTTCAGTGCGGAACCTCTTCGCCGCCATCGAGGTGCGGCGTAAAGTTGACGTCAATCGCTTCATCTTCGCGCTCGGCATCCGCCATGTGGGCGAAACCAATGCGCGCCGTCTCGCGCGGCATTTCGGCACGTTTGAAAACTTGCGACGCGTCTGCATGGCCGCGACGCCGGACAGCGAGGCGATGGCCGAACTAAACGCCATCAGCGGCATTGGCGACGTGGTGGCCGAAGGCGTCGCCGATTTCTTCGCCGAGCCGCATAACGAGACTGAACTCGACCGCCTCATGCAGGAGGTGACGCCGCAGGCAATGGAGGCGGTGAAGACCGACAGTCCTGTCGCTGGCAAGACGGTGGTCTTCACCGGCGCGCTCGAAAAATTCACGCGCGAAGAAGCCAAGGCGCAGGCCGAGCGTCTTGGCGCCAAGGTGTCGGGCAGCGTGTCGAAGAAGACTGATATCGTGGTGGCGGGGCCAGGCGCGGGATCGAAACTAACGAAGGCCGCCGAACTTGGCGTCGAGGTCATCAGCGAAGATGATTGGCTCGCGCGCATCGGCGAGGGCGGCGGCGCCTAATTACCCTCCCCCTTGTGGGGAGGGTCGGCCGCTTTAGCGGACGGGGTGGGGGTCTGCGCATGTCGATCGTGAGCGCGGTTGCAAAGACGCCAACCTGCAAAGGCCTCACGACCCCCACTCTCTAATCTCTCCCCTCAAGGGGGAGAGAAGCTGCAAACGTTGCGCTCTCTTAATTCCGAATGGGTTTCGTCGCTCCCGCCAACCATTTCGCCGTGGCGGGCGTCACGAGCGGCGTCAGCGCCTTGCGCACCCTTGCGTGATAGGCGTTCAGCCATGCGATCTCTTCGCGCGATAGAAGCTTCGGCTCGATCAGCGAAAGATCCATCGGCGCCAGGGTGAGCGTTTCAAAGCCCAGCATCTCGCGCTCCGCGCCCTTGATGGCGCGTGGCGCCACAACAATGAGATTTTCGAGGCGGATGCCATAGGCGCCGGTCTTGTAATAGCCGGGCTCGTTGGACAGGATCATGCCCGGTTCAAGCGCGACGCCGCCAAGCTTCGATATGCGCTGCGGGCCTTCATGCACCGACAGATAAGAGCCGACGCCATGGCCCACGCCATGGTCGAAATCGAGCCCGGCCTCCCAAAGCGCGCGTCTTGCGAAACCATCGATCTGCGCACCGCTGGAGCCCTTGGGAAAGATGCTCGTCGCGACGCTGACATGGCCTTTCAATACGCGCGTGTAGCGGTCGCGCATTTCGACTGTCGGCTTACCGACCGCAAGGGTGCGTGTGATGTCGGTCGTGCCGTCTTCATATTGCGCGCCTGAATCGATGAGGAACAAGCCGCGCGCGATCTTGCGATCTGTCGTTTCTGTGACGCGGTAATGGACGATGGCGCCATTCGGCCCCATGCCGGAAATGGTGGGGAAGGAAATATCCTTCAGCTTTTTCGTCGCGCGGCGGAAGGTTTCGAGGGCTTCAGCGGCCTTGATCTCGGTGAGCCTCCCTTCCGGCGCCTCCCTTGCGAACCATGCGAGAAACTCCACCATGGCCGCGCCATCGCGCAGATGCGCCGCTGCGGCGCCGCGCAGCTCCGCCTTGTTCTTGCGCGCCTTCATCAGGGCGGTCGGATCGGCGCCGACGTCTGCCGTTCCGCCCGCCTTTTCCAATGTCTGAACGAGCCGGGCGGGGACGGTCGCCGCATCAAAGCGAACGAGCTTGCGCGCGGCGCCTAACGCCCGCAGATCGCGTAGCAGCGCTTCGGGCTTCGCTATGTCGAGAAAGGAGAGCGCGGCGCGCACGGGCTCGCTGAGGCGCGCGCGGTCGACATAAAGCGTCGGCCTTCCCTTGGCGGGGAGAAGCGCGAAGCAAAGCGCGATAGGCGTATGGGCGACGTCGCAGCCGCGAATGTTGAAGGCCCATGCGACCGCATGGGGGTCGCTCAGCACCAGCGCATCGGCCTTGCCAAGCGCGGCCTGAACGTGGCTGATCTTCGAGTCCGCGCCTTCGCCGGCGTAGCGGGGTGGATGAATGGATATGGCGCCGGCGGGCGGGGCGGGACGATCGCGCCAGATGGCGTCGAGGGGATTGGTCTCGACTCGCACGAGCACTCCGCCAGCGGCCTTTATGGCGCGCTCATATCGCGCGAGTTGCGCAGGCGTATGCAGCCATGGATCGCAGCCGATGCGCCAGCCCGCGCTTATCTGTTTCTCAAGCCACCTGTCTGGCGCGCATTCGCCGCTGTTGTGCAGCTCGAAGGCCTTCACATCGACTTGCGCAGGCGCCTGCAAAGTATAGCGGCCATCGACGAAGAGGGCCGCTCGCCTTGGCAGCACGACCGCCGTGCCGGCGGAGCCCGTGAAGCCCGTCAGCCAGGCCAGCCGCTCGGCGCTGGGCGGCGTATATTCGTTTTGATGTTCGTCGGCGCGGGGAATGAGGAAGCCATCGAGCTTAAGCCGCGCAAGCTCGTCGCGCAGGCGCGACAGGCGTTCTGCGCCATGGGCGCCATTGGCTTCGTCGGTGAAGGTCTGGAAGTGGCTTTCGAACATGGCGCCAGAGTAACTGTCGCAGTCCTCGCCCGCAATCAGATGATCGGGCGCCGCGCGCCGCCGCCACGCCGAAGGCGCAGGCACGCCCAGCCCTCGAGATTGATGCGCCGCGTGAGCGTGAAGCCTTGCGCGGCATAGCTCGACAGCACGCCGGGAACGTCAGGCGCAAGCAGGCCGGACAGGACGACGTCCGCACCATCGGCCGCCAGCGCGCAAATGGAGGGCGCAAGGGCTCGCAGGGGACGCGCGAGGATATTCGCGAAAATGAGGTCGTAGGGACCGCCCTTTTGCAGGTCTGGATGCATGACGCCAACCGCGGTCACAGGGCGCATCCATGGGGTCGCGCCATTCAGGCGGGCGTTGGAGGCGGCAGCCTCGACAGCGATGTAATCAATGTCGCCAGCGGCTACGGGCTGGCGCAGATAGCGCGCGGCGGCGAGCGCCAATACGCCGGTGCCAGTTCCCACATCGAGCACGCGATGGGGGCGGCGTTCCTTGAGGATCCAATCCAGCATCAAAAGGCAGCCGCGCGTGGTGCCGTGGTGCCCCGTGCCGAAAGCGAGGGCCGCCTCGATTTCAAGCGCGATGTCGTTGGAACGAACCTTGTCGCGATCATGCGAGCCGTGCACGAGAAAGCGCCCGGCGCGGACGGGGGCGAGGCCTTCGAGCGAGGAGGCCACCCAGTCCTTCTGGCTGATCCTGTCAAATTCGATCGCGTCTGCGGCGGCCTCGCCAGCGGCCAGCGTCACGAGCGCGCGGATGCCCTCCTGGTCGGGCTTATTGGCGAAATAGACTTCGACCAGCCAGGGCAGCTGCGCCCAGGTCTTGGTGTCCCCCTGTTCTTCCTCGAAGGCCGAAGCGGCTGTCTCGGCGGGGTCGAAGGATTCGACGATGATGTCCGCGACCGCCACGGCGGTGGCTTCATCGCAGCGAAGCCGCATGATGAAAGCGGCGTTATTGGGGGGCAGACCTTCGAGCATTGCGCCGCCTAGCACGGATTTGCGCGGATTGTCGATGGCCGTCAGCGGGAGCAGGCGGGAATCGGGGTGGGGTCAGGGTCTGGGGGCACGTCGAGGCGGTAGAGATAGCGCCATTGTTCGGCGATGGAATCCTTGCCAATGAAGCGCAAGAAGGTCCGGGCGGGGTCATCGATCAAGGAAAGGGTCGCTCCGGCGTTGTAGCTCAGCAATAAAAGCGCGCGCCCTCCCGCACGGGCCGCCGCCTTCTTCATTTCCGCAAGGCTGGTGAGCGCTCTTTCTTCAAGGCCCTTCTCGCTGATGGAATCCCCGGACAGAGGGGTCATGAAAGTTTGTTTGCGCCAGCGAATGAATGTCTGCATGCAGCCGCCGGCCATGTCGTAGGTCGGCAGCCGTAACATCCCGTTCACTTCGGCGCCGAGGAGGACATAGGCGGGAATGATGAGCCTATCGGCCGCCTGCGCCTCGCGTAGCGCCTCCGCAGTCTGAAACGTTGTGTAGAAAGGCGTCACGGCTTGACGCAAGCCGACGATGGCTCCGCAAATGGCGAGATAGGCCAGCCACAGGCCCAAGGCCTTGCCGACTGGCTGGCCGTTCTTTCCGGTGGTCCAGAGCAGGGCGATCATCAGAAGCAGCCAAAGGCTGAAATGCCGCGAGCTGATCGTGTAGACATGAATCGCCAGGAAAAAATTGGCGATGATGAAGAGGACGGTCAGCCAGGCAAGCAAGGATGATCCACGCCCGGTGAGGCCGATCAGAAGCGGTGGTCCAACGACGCCAAGCGCTGCGATCACGGGTATGGCGCGCGGGATGTCCCAGCCCGTCGGGTCTATCGCGAAAGCGATCGGCGCGATTGAGCTTCCGCTCATATAGGCGGCTCTAATCATTCGATGGAGCCATGGCGCGTTCAGGCGCAGGGTGTCGAGTGAGGCGAAATCTCCCGCTGGCCACATCCAGATCAACGCTACTGAGGCGCCGCAGCCTGCGAGCGCGACGCCCCACCATTTCCAGCCTTGCTCGCGCAGCGCGATGACCCCGCAAATCCCCGCCAGCATCACGCTTTGCAGCCCGCCTTGCGGCAGCAGCGCGATCCAGAGCCATGCGATTGGCCGACGCCGGAATGCGATCGCCCCGAAAAAGAAAAGTACTGTCAGGGAATAATTGCGGGCGATGACGCCATATTCAAAAAACAGAACGTAGTTGAGGCTGAGCAGGAATTTCACGCCGGGCGGAAAAGGCGCGCGCAGATGCAGCAGCGAGGCGCTGCACAGGACCAAGACGCTTTGAACGATCTTCAGCGCGGTTGGGTCGTCGGTGAAGGCGAGGGGGATTTTCAGAAGAAGATGCCAGAGCGGCGCATGGCCCTCGTAGCGGAAATTCCAATACCAATCCGCCAGCGTATGGCTCTCACGAGCCAAGGCCGTCGCCTGCAACTCGTCCGCCCATGGAACATGGTTCCAGATCAAGGCCAATTGGAGGCTCAAGGCCAGAGCGATGAGCCCGGCCCATGGCCAAGGGAGACCAGCGTCGGCGAGCCATTTCGGCTGGGGCGGGAGCGAGGTTCGGGTCGGCAGGATGTTTAAGGCCAAACAAATGGATCCTGAACGAAATCGAAAACTTAATGACTTAAAAATTTCAACATTTGTGAATTATGTTGCTTTTTATGGGATATTGCAATAATTTTTGAATCAATTCTCTAATGAACCAGATTTTTCCAATGCCCCATTATGAAAGTTCATTTTCATCTGCGCCTCGGGGCCTTCTCTCCCTTTGTTACTTCGCGCAGCGGCGGCTTCTTTTCCCGCCGCTGGTCGGGCGGATCGCGCGATTCCTTTGCGTCGGTCTCATTGGGCTTTGCGTCGATAGCGGGCTGTTCTGGACGCTCTACCAAGCGAGTGTTTCCGTCGAGATCGCGCGCGCCATTTCACTGGGAGTGGCGACGCTCGTCACCTGGGCGCTCAATCGGCTCTTCACCTTCGGCCCTAGCGGGCGCGCGCCACTGCTGGAACTAATCCGCTACATCGCGGTGGCCCTTGGGGCGCAGGGGTTCAATTACGGGATCTTTTTGGCGTTCCTGCGTTTCGACGCGGACGCGCATCCGCTTGTCTGCCTCTTCATTTCCGCCGTGGCAGCTGCCGCTCTGTCTTTCACCGGACAAAATCTCATCGCTTTTCGCCGCATCAAGGGCCGCTGATTTTTTTAAGGCTTGTATTTTCTGCTGAGGTTTTCATGTCTGATGTTTTTGACGCCATTATTATTGGCGCAGGCCCCGCAGGCCTCACCGCGGCCTATCAACTCACCAAGGAGGGGAAGCGCGTCCTCGTCATTGAGCAAGACGAGACTTATGTCGGCGGCATCAGCCGCACGGTCGACTACAAGAATTATCTCTTTGACATCGGCGGCCATCGCTTCTTTTCGAAGTCGAAGGAAGTGGTCGATTTGTGGAATGAGATCCTGCCTGACGATTTCATTGATCGCCCGCGCCTGTCGCGCATCTTTTACGGCGAGAAATTCTATTCCTATCCACTGAATGGCTTCGAGGCCCTTCGCAATCTCGGGATCGTCGAAAGCGCCTTGTGCATGATCTCTTACGGCTATGCGAAACTGAAGCCGATCAGAGATCCGCGCACATTCCATGAATGGGTGCGCAACGAGTTCGGCGAGCGGCTCTTCTCGATCTTCTTTAAAACCTACACCGAAAAAGTCTGGGGCATGTCCTGCGATGACATATCGGCTGATTGGGCCGCGCAGCGCATCAAGGGGCTTAATCTCGGCTCCGCCGTCATCAATTCTTTGATCCGTTCTTTACGTGGAAAGGGCAGGGCGCGGTCGGGCTCACCTGTGATCAAGACGTTGATCGAATCCTTCCGCTATCCCCGCAGGGGGCCGGGGATGTTGTGGGAGGCCTGTGCGGACAAGGTTGTGGAGCAAGGCGGCGAGATCCGTATGGGGCACAGGCTTGAGCATCTGTCGCGCAACAGCGTTACGGGCCAGTGGCGTCTCAATGCGAGGAAGACTTCAGGCGAACTCGCCAGTTTCATTGCGCCCCATCTGATTTCATCGGCGCCGATCACTGAACTGATGAATGCGCTATCGCCGCGTCCCGCTAGCCTGATCCATGCTCGCGCCCTGAAGTATCGCGACTTCCTCACCGTCGCGCTGATCGCGAAAAGCTCCGCGAATTTTCCTGACAACTGGATTTACATCCATGATCCCCTAGTAAAGGTGGGGCGCGTGCAGAACTTCCGTTCGTGGTCGCCGGAGATGACACCGCATGAAGGCATGACTTGCCTCGGCCTCGAATATTTCTGTTTCGAAGGCGATGGACTCTGGTCGGCGCCGGATGAGGAGCTTGTGGCCTTGGCGAAGCGCGAAATCGATTATGTCGGACTGATCCGCTCTCATGAGGTCGTGGACGCCTGCGTGGTGCGTCAGGCCAAGGCCTATCCCGTTTATGATGACGCTTATCGCTCACATGTGGACGCCATCCGCGCCAATCTCGCGGAGCATTATCCGGGCCTGCATCTCGTCGGCCGCAACGGGATGCACAAATATAACAATCAGGACCACGCCATGATGACGGCCATGCTCACCGTGCGCAATATTCTGGCGGGCGAGGCGCTTTATGACATCTGGGAGGTCAACGAAGACGCCGAATATCATGAGGGCGGAACCTCGGGCGAGCAGGAGGCGCTCGGCAGTGAGCGCATGGTTCCGCGCAGGGTGGCGTGATCGTGCGGCGAGGGCTAGACTACGATCATGGCCAACATTCGCCCCTTGCTTCTATCGCTCGCCGCGTGCCTGTGCTTTGCCTGCGCCGCGCGCGCTGACGAGCCAGTCTCATCACCTGAGCCTGCGCCCGAATCAACGCCAGCGACGGTCTACAGCTTCGGTCGCGACAATCCCGTCTGCGCCGAATGGTCGAACGGATGTCAGGTCTGTTCACGCTCGGCCAAAGGGGAGATGCAATGCTCGACGCCCGGCATCGCCTGCACGCCTGTCGCGCCCCTCTGCCGGATCACGAAAGAGCCTTGACCGGTTCACGCGCCGGCTAGGAATTCCGTTTCCGCTTGCGTGCTCACGCGCCCCAGCACCGCATTGCGATAGGGGAAGCGTCCGAAACGCGCTATGGCGTCGCGATGGATGAGGCCATGTTTCACGCCTTCATCGTCGCCACAGGCGCGGCATTTCTCAATGCAGAAATCCTGCTCCGCCAGATTCTCCGCGTGCATCATCGGTAGATAGAAGAAGCGCCGCAGAGGTGGCTCATACTGCGCGTCAAAGCCAGCATCTATCGCCTTATGCGCGACTGCGAGCGCCTTTGCGTCGGTGGCGAAGGCGCGGGCGAGACCTCTGTAGATATTGCGCGGGAACTGGTCGAGCAGCAGGACCAGCGCCAAAGCCCCCTCGGGCGTCGTCTGCCAACTATCGAGATCGCCGCGCGCCGCGGCTTGCTGGGCGCCGAAAAACTCCCAGCGCAGGCGCGCGTCAAAATCACGGTCCTGCTCGAACCAGAGCTTAGGACCTGCGGCCAGCCAGAAGGTGATGACGTCTCTCGGCGTTACGGTATACATGAGGCGACTATACCACGCCCGCCGCAGGAATTCTCATGTCGCAAATCGTCGAAGCGCAGCAGGACGCCGCCCCGTCCGTCAATCCCTGGCATGTGGCGGGCTATGCGGGATTGCTCGTGCTCATGGTCGTCGTGATCAAGCTGGATGATCTCTTCACGCTGAATTTCATGCATGTGATGGCCGGCGTCCTGTGGACGGGCATCGACCTATACATGGGCTTTTTCGTGGGGCCAGCCTTGCGCTCGGCGCCATTTGAGGCGCGCCGTGCGGTAACGATGCGGCTCGTTCCGCGCACTCTATTCCTCATGCCGACGCTCGCCATCATCACGGGCACAACCGGATGGTTTCACGCGAAGCAGCTTGGCTTTCTGGAGGTTCCCTGGCCGCAATATGGCTGGGTGCTGGCGGCGCTGATCATCATCACAATTCTAACGGTGCAAGGCCTAGGTCTGCTCTTGCCCACGAACTTCCGCGTTTATCTCGAATTGCGCAAACCCGAGCCTGATCGTGAGCGCATCGGGCGACTGCTGAAAAGCTATGTCTATCTCGTGGGCTTTCAGGGCCTCATGCAGATCGCGATGATCGTCGTCATGGCCAAATTCGTGACGGGGCTTTGAAGGTGATTCGCAAGATTCTTTTTATCGCCGCGAGTCTCTTTTCTGCTTGCGGGCCCATCATGGCGGCCGAGCGTCTCACTGATTCTTATGGGCGTCTCCTATCCTTCCCCGGGAAAACGATTGTTCCCTGTCCACAGCAGAACGAACGGACGGCCGTACTCTTTGTCGCGGGCCAGTCCAACGTCGCCAATTTTGGCGAGCGGCGGCAGACGACGGCGTTCGGCGATCGTGTCGTGGCTTTCTTCGATGGCGCTTGCACCATTGCCGCCTCGCCGCTACTGGGCGCCAATTCGGACGAAGGCGAGAGTCTCACGCCTATGGCCGATGAGCTGATCCGCTCAGGGCGCTTCGATCGCGTGGTGCTAGCTCCTGTTGCAGTTGGTGGAACAAAGATCGAGAGCTGGGTGGAAGGCGATCTTGCGCCAGTGCTGCGTCAGGCTTTGGCCTCGGTGCAGATGCGCTACAAGGTGACTCACGCCATTTGGCACCAGGGTGAAACTGATGCAGATGATGGCGTGAGCGCCGCCGATTACCGGAACCGTTTCGCAACATTGCTCAGCCGATGGCGTGAGCAGGGAATGAATGCGCCCGTCTTCGTCTCGATCACGACGAGGTGTGATCCGGCCTGGAAGCCAGACAATCCCGTGGCCCAAAGTCAGCGCAGTCTGCCTGATCCTTCAAAGGGCCTGTACCCGGGGCCGGATACCGACGCCGAGCTTTCCACCGCCGATTTGCGTGGCGGCGCCTGCCATCACACCGCCGCCGGCCAGGCGAGGGTGGCTCGGTTGCTCGCGGCCGCGCTTTTGGCCGTTGACGCAACGCCTTGGGGGCATTGAGGGGGTGGAAAGCGGGCGCGCATCAGCGTAGAAGATTCTACTTCTGTTCTCGCGGAGCCCTTTTCCTTGTCCGATCCCTTTGACCTGTCAGGCGCTGATGAGCCCGATTTCGCTATAGCGCCTGCGCCGCGCGCGGGTGGGATCGCTGCGCGCGCCCTCGCTGGCGCCGTCGGGGCGCCGCGTTATCTTGAAGGGCTCAACCCCGAGCAGCGCGAAGCGGTCGAGGCCATGGACGGGCCAGTGCTGGTTTTGGCGGGCGCAGGCACGGGCAAGACGCGCGTTCTGACCACCCGCATCGCCCATATCATCGCCACGGGCCGGGCGCGGCCTCACGAGATTCTCGCGGTCACCTTCACCAACAAGGCCGCGCGTGAAATGAAGGAGCGCATCGGCGCCCTGATCGGGCCGGGCGCGGAGGGGATGCCATGGCTTGGCACCTTCCATTCGATCGGCGCCAAGATCCTGCGCCGCCATGCTGAACTCGTCGGCCTGCAATCCACTTTCACCATTCTCGATACGGACGATCAGATCCGTCTCTTGAAGCAGGTCTTGCAGGCTGAAGATGTTGACGACAAGCGTTGGCCCGCCAGAGCCCTCGCGAACCAGATCGACAATTGGAAGAACCGCGGCCTTGATCCGGCGCGTGTGCCGCCCGGCGAAGCCGGCGCTTTCGCCAATGGCAAGGGCGGCAAGCTCTACGCCATGTATCAGGCGCGCCTGAAGACGCTGAACGCTGTCGACTTCGGCGATCTCCTGCTTGAGAGCCTGCGGTTGATGCGTGAGCATCCCGATGTGCTGACGCAGTTTCAGGATCGCTTCCGCTATATTCTCGTCGACGAATATCAGGACACCAACACGGTCCAGTATCTATGGCTGCGCTTGCTTGCGCAGGGCCGGCGCAATGTCTGCTGTGTGGGCGATGACGATCAGTCGATTTACGGCTGGCGCGGCGCGGAGGTCGATAACATCCTGCGCTTCGACAAGGATTTCCCTGGCGCCATGGTGATCCGTCTCGAGCGCAATTATCGCTCGACCGGCCATATCCTCGCCGCCGCCGCCCATCTCATCTCCCATAATGGCGGGCGCCTCGGCAAAACGCTTTTCACCGATGGCGAAGACGGCGAAATGCCGACCGTCACGGGCGTTTGGGATTCCGAGGAAGAAGCGCGCACCATTGGCGAGGATATCGAGCAATTGCAGCGCAAGGGCGCTGATCTCGACGAGGTCGCCATTCTCGTGCGCGCCTCCTTCCAAATGCGCGAATTTGAAGAACGCTTCATCACGCTGGGCCTGCCCTATCGCGTCATCGGCGGTCCGCGCTTTTATGAACGCGCGGAAATTCGCGATGCGCTGGCCTATCTGCGCTGCATCGCCCAGCCTGCGGATGATCTCGCCTTTGAGCGCATCTTCAACACGCCAAAGCGCGGCCTTGGCGACGCCACCCTTCAGTCCCTGCACAATTACGCGCGTAGCGCGCGCATTCCCCTGATGCAGGCGGCGCGGGTGATCGTCGAGACAGAGGAGTTGAAGCCGAAGGCCCGCGCATCATTGCGCGCTTTGGTGACGGACTTCGGGCGCTGGTCTTCGCTCGTCGACAATATGCGTCATAGCGAACTTGCAGAGATCATTCTGGAGGAGTCCGGCTATACGGATATGTGGCGCAATGATCGATCGGCCGACGCCTCGGGGCGTCTCGAAAACCTTAAGGAGCTCGTGCGCTCCATGGAGGAATTCCCTGATCTCGGCGGCTTCCTCGAACATATTTCGCTGGTGATGGACGTCGATAACCGCGAGGGCGGGGCGCATGTGTCGATCATGACGCTCCATGCCGCCAAGGGCCTCGAATTTGAGACCGTTTATCTGCCGGGTTGGGAAGAGGGGCTCTTCCCCCATCAACGCTCGCTTGATGAAAGCGGCCGTGCGGGTCTCGAAGAAGAGCGCCGCCTCGCTTATGTGGGCGTCACGCGCGCCAAACGTCGGGCGAAGATCTATTTCGCCACAAACCGGCGCATCCACGGCCTGTGGCAGACGACCATCCCCTCGCGTTTTCTTGATGAGCTTCCGGCCGACCACGTAGAGGTCGTGGAGGCTGCGACAGGCGTGAGCTATGGCGGCTACGCCCAGTCACGCTTCGCCAATCAGGATTCCTATACCTCCACCTATTCAACGCCCGGCTGGCAGCGCGCCCAGCAGCGTCGCAATGAGCAGGGCGGCTCGGGTGGCTGGTCCAAGGGTCCACAGGCGAGGGGCCAGCAATCCTGGAGCGGCCGCAAGGCGCCTGCCGTGATCGAGGGGGAGCTTGTCGCAAAGTCCAGCACCGCCTCAGCTTTCGAGCCGGGTGCGCGTGTGTTTCACATCAAATTCGGCAATGGAACTGTGGCTTCGGTCGACGGCAACAAGCTGACGGTCGAATTCGACAAGGCTGGGCGGAAGATGGTGCTCGACAGTTTCGTTCAGGCGCAGGGCGCTTGAAGCTGGTCTGTTCCGCCACATTTCTGGGCGGTCTTCACGATGCCGCCATGAATCAGGCTAGAGTGTAGGCGACCGCGGCCCGGAACCAGACTTTGCGCGAAAGCCTGACCATTCTCGCCTCCATCCTCATCGCCGCCCTGACTGCGGCGCTGGTGGGGCCATTGTTTGTCGACTGGACGCAGCAGCGCGCTTTCATCGAGCAGCAACTGTCGCAAGCCATCGGCGCGCGTGTGGAGACGCGCGGCGCTATCGGCCTTGTTCTGCTGCCGACCCCGAGGCTTGAACTCGGCGGCGTGTCGCTGGGCGAGGACGGAGCGGTGACTCTGCGTACGGGCGCGGTGCGCTTCGAGCTTGCTGTGACGGCGCTTTTGCACGGCGAGCTTCGTTTTATCGACGCCAGCATAGATCAGCCGGAGCTACGCATCGCCCTTGATAGCGCAGGCGCCATGCCCTCCATGCCCGTGCTGCCTGAGGTTCAGTTCGAGCGGGTCGAGGTCAAGCGCGGCGTGGTAACGCTTGAAGCTCCCAGCGGCCCTGTGACGGTTTCGGGGCTCGATTTTCAGGCCGAGGTCGCCTCTCTCAATGGCCCCTTTCGCGGCTCGGGTGCTTTCGCGCGCGATGGCGAGCGTGTCGGCTTCAGGTTCAGCACAGGAGCGCGCGAGGGCGAAAAGCTTCGGTTGAAGTTCGTCAGCGACGAGAGCGCTGGATCGCCCCGCATCGATGTGGACGGCGCCTTGCTTCTGGGCGCACATCCCGGTTTCGAAGGGCCCTTCATCTTATCGGGCAAGCGTCCAACGCCTTGGCGCGCGGTCGGGGTCAGCAAGCTCGACGTCTCGCGTCTCGCGCTAGAGCCGGTGGAGTTGCGCCTTGGCTCGGAAGCCGCGCCCATCGCCCTCGGTGGCTCCGCTCACTTTGTTCTGGGGTCACAGGCGCAGGGTGAAATTGCCCTCAGCGCCCGACAGGTCGATCTCGACAAGCTCCTGACAGAAACGCCTCTGGTCGCCGGATTCGAGCAGACCTTGCGCGTACTGCTCGCCGACGCAGCGGCTTCAGTCCCCTTTCCGCTGCGGATCGAGCTCGCTTCGCCCGCGACCTATCTAGGCGGCGAGACCATCACCGATTTCTCGCTCAACGCTCGACTTGCGCCCATGGCGCCCATCGGTGTGCGGCTTTCAGGGGCGGGGCCTGGGCGTTCGCGCATCCTGCTTGATGGTTTGATCGAGACTGGCTGGTCGCCGCAATTCAAAGGTCAGGTCGCGGGAGAGGCGCGCGATCTGGCGCGGCTTGGCGATTGGCTCGCCCCCGCTTTGCCGCAGGTGTCGAACGCTTTGCGATCATCTCCCCTCCGCAGCGTCGAAGCTGCGGCTGTCATGGAATGGTCGGCCGCAGGCTTTGCGGCGCCGAAGCTTACTCTCAAGGCGGATCGCTCAGCTTTCTCAGGCGCCGCCGCCTTCACCCGCGCCATTGGCGGCGAGCGCGCAAGGCTTTTCGCGGATCTCACCTCCGATGCGCTTGATATCGACGGCATGCCCGATCTGTCATGGGCGGGCAAGGCGCTGGCGCAGGCGGATATGTCCGTCTCGCTCGACGCCAAGGCGATCCGCGTGGCGCGCTTTGGCGAGGGGCTGATCGACGCGGGACGCATCCGCCTCAAGCTCTTGCAGGATAGTGCGGGTCTGCGTCTTGAGAACCTTTCCATCGCAGGCCTTGGCGGGGCTGACGTCACCGCATCCGGAGAGATCAGCGCCACCGAGGGCGCGCTTGATGTGCATGTCGATGCGCAGCGCCTCGTTGATCTCGCAGCCTTCGCGCGCCGCGTTGCGCCGGGGCCTTTGGCTGATGGGCTGGCGGCGCGCGCGGTCTCGCTCTCGCCCCTGCGGTTGAATCTTAATCTCAGGGCGCAGCGCGCTGATGCGGCCGAGCCCCTGCGCCTAGCCAGCCTCGCCTTTGACGCGACCGCCCGCGGCGCGCGTTGGCAGGCGGCGTTGAAGCCGGAAGGGGGACAGCTCTCGGGGAAGATTTCGGCGGAGACGCGTGACGCCGCCATGCTGATCCGCCAGTTGGGCGTGGAGGCGCTGCCCATAGCTGGCGCCGGCGGGGCGACGCTCAGCGCCACGCTCGCGGGCTTGCCTGAGGGCTATCAGATCGACGCCACTGGCTTATTGGCCGGGCTCGATCTTGGTTTTCAGGGCAAGCTTACGGGTTCACTCACGCAGCCGCAGGCCGCTGGAAATCTGCGGCTCAAATCCACTGACGCCGCGCCATTCTTGAGGCTCATTGGCTATGGCCTGCCGGATGTTACGCAAGGCCTTCCTTTCGACACGCGCGCCACAGTCACGCTTGGTGAGGGCGGCCTTGCCCTGACAGGGCTCTCGGGCGCCGTCGCAGGCGTCAGCCTCAACGGCGCAATAGCGTTACAGAAGCGTCAGGTCGGTCCAAAAATTTCCGGCGCACTTGATCTTGAACGCGCCAATCTTCCTGCTTTTACGGCCTTGTTGCTCGGCGCTCCCGGTCCCGCGCGTGGCGCTAGCTGGAGCGAGGCGCGTTTCGGGCCGGGGCTGGCGGAGGCGCCGGACGTCGACATCGCCCTAAAAGCGGGGCAGGTCACCATCATGGACGGCCTCACGGCCTCGCAAGCCAGTCTGCGGCTGGCGCTTGGCCCGGGCGTCCTGACCATATCCGAAATGGCGGGGACTTTTGGTCAGGGCGGCATCGCGGGCGGCGTCAGTCTGCGGCGCGATGGTTCGGCGGTCTTTTTGTCCGGCGGGGGTGAAGTCACCGGCCAGCCAATCCCCGGCGTCTGGGCGCGTGGGTCTTGGGATGGGCGCATGGATTTCACCGCCACTGGCGACAGCCCCGCCGCTCTCGTTGCGGGTCTCGCCGGGACGGGCGCAGTGCGGCTTCGCGCCGTGACCTTACCGCAGGCTGATCCGGGCGCGCCTGCGCGGGTCATGGCCGAGGCGGAATCGGGCAGGCTCTATATTTCCGAGAATGATTTCATGGGCGCCCTGCGCCGCGAACTCGACAAGGCGCCTATGGCCATGGAGACGCGTGACCTTGAGGCGCGAATGGCGGGCGGTTTCTTGCGCCTGTCCGCGCCCGACGTCAGCGCCTCTCTCGATCTGCGCCGCATGGCCTTGGAGGCGAGGACTGAATTGCCCGTGGGCGCATTGCCGAGGGATTGGAACGAACCGACCCCGAAGGTGGCCGTGGTCTGGCGCGGTCCGCTCGCCACGCCTCAACGCGAGATCGAGGCCGCCCCCTTCATCAACGGTCTCGCCGTGCGCGCCATCGCGCGCGAAAGCGCCCGTATCGAAGCGTTGGAGGCTGACATGCGCGAGCGCGCCTTCTTCGCCCGCCGCAAGCGTGGTCTCGATTTCCTGCATCGTCGCGAGCGCGAGGTCGCCGCCTTTATCGCCGAACAAGCCCGGCTCGAACGCTTGCGCCCGCGCGCTGACATTGAAAAGGGCGAGATGGAGCGTTTGATCGAGTCGCTTCCGGAATAGGGCCGCTCTCAGCCGCGGCTCAATCGTTCCAGCACAAAGACTCTGATGGCGGAGGAAAGGTTCGCCTCGCCGCGCGTGGCGTCGATTTCGGCGACAAGGTTCGCGAGCGCACGGCCTTCTGTTCCGGCTATGCGCTTGAGGCCAAACCAGAAGGCGTCTTCCAAAGAAATCGAAGTGCGATGGCCTGCGATCACCAGCGAATGTTTGGCGATGCGCGTTGAACGCAGGGAAGGCTCTTCATTCATGCCCGGCAGGTTCCGGGCCTTCGAGCTTGTGCCCGTCAAGGCGCTGGGCGTCGCGTTCGCGCTCAGCCTTCGTCGCCTCGCGTTCGGCCTTGGTGCGGCCGAAGGCGGCGCGGTTGGCCTCGGCCTTGCGCTCGGCTTCCTTGCGCTCCTTGGCTTTGCGGAATTGTTTCAGATTGACGATTTCGCCCATGACCGGATCTCCCACGCACGCCCGTCACGAGCCCAGCATAGGGCCGATCAGGCATATCGCGCCAGAGCTAAGAATTTGATCAGGTTTTTTTGCGGAAGGCGTCGATGGAGACGACCTTGGCGTCGCCCGCGTCAGCTGCTTTTTCCGCCTCATTGGGAGCGGCTTTCGCAGGCTTAGCGTCCGTCTTGGCCTCCGCTGCGGGCGCGACCTCGGCGGGCTCCGACCCTGCGCCACGGGGCGCCTTTTCGGCCTTGGCCGGTTTGGCGGCCGGGACGGCGGCGAGGCGCGGCGTCGGCTCGGTGTCGTTGGCGCCAACTTCGGGCTCAGGATCCTGCAGCTCGAACTTGAGGCCGAAGTCGACCGAGGGGTCGAAGAAGCCGGTCACTGCCTCCCACGGCACGCTCAGGCGCTCGGGCACGTTGGAGAAGGACAGGCCAACCTCGAAGCCGAATTCGGTGACGCTCAGGTCCCAGAACTGATGCTGGAGGATGATGGTGATCTCTTCGGGGAACCGTTCCTTCGTGCGATCCGAAATGCGCACGCCCGGCGCATCTGTGCGGAAGGTGATGAAGAAATGATGCTCGCCGGGCATGCCGTCGCGCGCAGCGTCGCCAAGCACCTTGCGCATGACGCCCCGCAGCGCCTCCTGAACGAGAAGATCGTAGCGGATTTTATCTGTCGGCATGCGCAGTTTCGGCCTTGGCTGGAAGAAGTGGAATGCTTCGGCTGGAATGAAGTGGAGGCTTCTGTTGCCAGGCGCCTCCGAGCCCCGCCTAGAGGTGCTACCCCCTAGGGCTTTGATTTCGGTGCTAGCACTGCTTACGCAGCGACGGCGACCGGAGCATAGTTGTCATTGGCAACTACAAGTTTGACCCGATAACGGTGGTATCATGCCGGGCAAAAGCGCACCCTTTACACCCCCCGTCGAACCTATTTCGCCCCCCCGGAGCCCGCCTTGACGGGC
>CANGOK010000032.1 GCA_947455285.1 Beijerinckiaceae bacterium
GTCAAGGGCGGCGCGCAGGTCATCACCTCGCTCGAGGGCCGCAGCGCCGACAGCGCCGCCCGCGCCCGCGCCGCCGGCATGCAGCCTGCGAGCGACCCCGACATGGCGCAGGCCGATTTCATCCTCTCCATCGTGCCGCCCGGCGACGCACTGACCTTCGCGCTGCGCATGGCGCAGCATCTGCGCACGGCTGGCCGCAAGCCCGTCTTCGCCGACCTCAATGCGGTGAACCCCGACACAGCCACGATCATCGCCGAAGCGATCGCCCCCACCGGCGCGCCATTCGTGGATGGCGGCATCATCGGCGGCCCGCCCAAGGAGGGCTACACGCCCGCCATCTATTGCTCCGGCGCCAACGCCCCCGCCATGGCGGCGCTGCGCGACCATGGCCTCGACATCAGGATCATGGACGGCGACGTGGGCGCGGCCTCAGCGCTCAAGATGTGCTACGGCGGAATCACCAAGGGCCTGACCGCCCTCAGCTCCGCCATGATGCTCGCTTCGGTTCGCGCGGGCGCCGACCACGACCTGCGCGATGAACTCGCCCAGAGCCAGCCACAGCTCACCGCATGGTTCGAACGCCAGACCCCGGCCATGTACGCCAAGGCCTATCGCTGGGTCGCCGAGATGCGCGAGATCTCCGAATTCGTCGCCGCCGACCCTGCCGCATCGGACCTCTTCGAAGCCATAGCCAAGTTCTACGAGCGCATGGCCGCCGACCACGCGGGCGCCAAGGCTGAAACAGGGGCGCTGGCGGCGTTTTTGGGGCGCAAGCCGGGGAGTTGAGGGGGAAGCTTTGCAAGCACATTATTGTGTTTGTTGAAGCCCGATTTTCAGCCGAAAGTGTTCCACCCGATGGCAGGTTGGGCAAAGAAGCGAAAAATCATCCAGCGTGGTTTTTCGCACTCCCTCATGTAATGGATTTTTATGATGAACGTCCAGCAATGACCTCGGTTTGACTGCTCCCTTCAAAACCGTCGTGGGATCGAAAGAACAATCATCACATTTCAGACCCGAGGTTTGGCGACGCTGACTGATAAATTTCTCGGCCAACCACGCAGCACGTTTTCGAAGCAGTTGTTTCCGCTCTTCTGCTTGTCCTTCAAGAGCGCCAACTAAGTCCCTATTAATTAACCTTTGAACGCCCTCGTTAATAAAGCTTTGCGAAGCGCTGCGTATTTCATCTTCAAAGTCGATCCAATCATTTGGAGCTGCAATTTGCTCAATCTCAAGAGTTCGTAAACATTCCCGAACTCTATCATCAATTGCCCGCAGCGTGGCAGTTTGTCCGATGAATTCTTTATACAGTCCTTCTCCCAGAAGCTCTTTCACCAGAGGTTTTTGCTTTATTTCGTAACTTTCAACAATTGGAAAGGCGACTGACCATCTGCAACGCTTTCTTCCCTTCGCCCAAACATCTTGCAGTTTATTGAAATCCTTCTCACCAATGATTTCTTCGAGAGGTCGAGAAGAGGTCTTCAGCTTATGAATCGCAGTAAACCGTCCCTTATAAGCTTCTTGTATTTGGCGTCCTCGTACATAATCAGGGTCACGCTCGAATCCAGAATTAGGACTTTGAAGAGAAATGGTAATGTACTCGATAACGTATCCATTCCTGTACTGACTCAACACCGTCTGGGTACATCTGTTCCGACCTAAAAGATCATCTTTGCTAGGAGTAAAGCCCATCCATGTTGTAGCAGGAATCCAATCAAGTTTGATTGCTGTTATCGGCCACTTCAAATCACTTACAAGCATCTTCACTTCCCTCGATGAAAGTAGTTTTTTATAAATTGACGGCTCTGGGAGACAAGCTAGGGGCCCCGGCGCGCGCCCCTTAGGCTTCAGCGTCCTCGAAGTAATCAAGATCGATGCGGCGCAGCTCGATGGTTCGCTCGGTTCGCACACCCACGCCGTAGCGGATCATCAGACGCGTTAATTCAGCGCCATCAATGAGAATGATGCGCTGGGGGACGCGCTGCGCATAGTCCAGCGCCCCGCGCGTAAACGAACTGGTGGTGACGAATACGCCCTTGGAGGCGCCCTGCCCGACCAGCGCCCCGGCAAATTGCTGAATGCGTTCGCGCCCGATGGAATTGTCAGCGGCGTATCGCTTGGCTTGGATATAGACGACATCGAGACCGAGCGGGTCTTCGTTCACGACGCCGTCGATGCCTTCGTCCCCGCTTTTCCCAATTCGCTGCGCAACGCTATCTCGACCACCCCCATACCCCATCGCGACAATGAGATCGACCACCACCCTCTCGAAGAAAGCGGGCGACAGCTCTCGAATTCTATCAAGCAACTGTTCCCGAAGAGCCTCGGAAATGGCTTCAGCGGAATCTTGAAGGATCTCTTCAGGCGTTCGCGCGGAGAGGTCGGCGGCTTGCTGTGGAGCATCCGGCGCAATCTTGTCGTGGGTCCGCTCATGACGTGGGGATTGGAAGGCGACAAACTCGGGGAACTGACGCAAGACCCGAGCATCCACGCGGTCGGGATTTTGGGCCAGCAATGCTTGACCACGCTCGGTAATCGAAAAATGCGCCCGCCTGGTCCTTCGAAGAGCGCCAGCTTTATCAAGGTATGTGCACGCCCAATTGACGCGGTTGGCCAACAAAGTCTGCTTGCCGCTGGGAATTTGCTCGGCAAGGTCTTCGGATGACAAGCGAAATTGACTCGCGATCAACTCCACCGCCTCGCTGATGCTTTTTTCGCGTCCATCGGCGCAGAGTTGGAGCATCGGCCGCATACAAGATTGATAATCTGGAACCGTCATGGCGCTCGGCCCTAACATTTTACCTAAAAAATTATCTATAGCTTAACAATAAATACATTGAAACAAGGGATCGTGACTTGGTCCCAAAAAGAAAACGGCGCCCATTTCTGGACGCCGTTTTGATGGTGCGGTCGAGAGGACTCGAACCTCCACTCCGGTTAAAGAACTAGCACCTCAAGCTAGCGCGTCTACCAATTCCGCCACGACCGCATAGGGGATGCTGGGGGAGCCCAGCACCGGCAGGCGCGTGACTAACAAATCGGTTTCGCCCTGACAAGGCCGCAGCGACGCTTTTCCTGTTTCATCGTCATCTGGTGTAGAAGAAGCTGAACAGATTATGAGCCCGCCCGTGCAAGACTGTCCAGCCCCCACCCGCGTCTCAAGCGCCAGCCTCATGCCCACAAGCCCCGGAAAACCGGTGGAATGGCGCATCACGCCCGGCTTCACCTCCTATGAAGACGCCCTGCGGATCATGGAAGAACGGGTCGAGGCCATCGCGAGGGGCGAGGCGCCGGAACTTGTGTGGCTGATCGAACACCCCCCGCTTTACACCGCCGGAACCTCGGCCAAGGCGGAAGATTTGCTCCAGCCCCGATTCCCTGTCCATGAAGCGGGGCGCGGCGGACAATATACCTATCACGGCCCCGGCCAGCGCATCGCCTACGTCATGCTGGACCTGCGCCGCCGCAAACAGGACGTGCGCGCCTTCGTCTGCGCGCTGGAAGCCTGGATCATCGCCACCCTCGCAGGCTTCAATGTGAAGGGCGAGCGGCGGGACGATCGCGTGGGCGTCTGGGTCGCGCGGCCCGAGAAGCCGCGCGCGCTCGACGGGACCACGGCGGAAGACAAGATCGCCGCTCTCGGCATCCGCCTGCGCCGCTGGGTGACCTTCCACGGGATCTCGCTGAATGTGGAGCCAGATCTCTCGCACTTCGCAGGGATCGTGCCCTGCGGCATCGCGCAGGCCCACTACGGCGTCACCAGCCTCGTCGACCTCGGCCTGCCCGTGACCATGCCGGAGGTGGATGCGATCATGCGGCGGGAGTTTGAAGGGGTGTTCGGGGAGACGGCCTAGCCGTCGCGCAGCACGCAGAAACCCACGCCCGGCGCCAGCGCATCGGCCTCGACGATCTGTAAGCCTTCCACCCGCGCCGCATAGGGGCCACGAGCGGAGGCTTCACAGAGGGCCGCCACATCATCAGCCTCGCCGCTGAAGACAGCCTCCACGCGTCCGTCGGCGAGATTGCGCACATGGCCGTCGACGGGCCTGCGCGAAGCCTCGTGGGCGACGAAGGCGCGAAAGCCCACGCCCTGCACCCGGCCCGATACGAAAATCCTGACGCTGCGGCGCTCGCTCATGGCGTCTCATTCTCCCAAAGCGGCTTGCCCGTATATTTGATCGCCCGCCCGCCGCTGACAGGCGCCTGCTTTGGCGCCATCGCAGGCCCGCCCCCAAGGCTGCGCAGATAAGCGATGTGATCAGCAGGCAGGCCAACATTTTCAGCCGCCGCGATGACCGCTTCGAGATAGCCGGGGCTGGGCATGGCGTCGCGCGCCTCACCGCCGCGCCCCACATAGACCAGCGCGCGCGCCGATCCGCCCTGCGCCCGCAAGACGGGCTGCGTGACCTTCTGATAAAGGCCAGAGCCAACTTCTTCGTACCGGTCGAGCGCGGGCACATCAGCAAAAGCGAGATCGAACAGTAGGCCGTGAACGGTTGCGGAGGGGTCGCGCACCACTGTGGCGTAACCTTCCTTCATCAGCGCAACGCGATGGCGTGCGAGGCGCGCAAGCCCCAGCACGCGCGAGCGCGGGCAACGCTGCGCCATGGCGGCGACATCGAGATTGGCGCCATAGGCGAAATAAAGCGGCATGACGAAGCCTCCGCGCGAAGGGCGCTCGGGGTTGGATGGCGCAGGGGACGGCGCTTGTAAAGGCGTTTGCTTGCGACCTAGGCGGGGCGCTGTTAGCCTTTCTAGCAAAGCATCAGGGATAGATGCCGCGAGGGAGGATTGAATGGCGTTTGGCGCGAAGGGCCGCGTGGCCATTGCTGCAATGTCGTGGCTGATCGGCGCCGCCTGCGCGCAGGCGCAATCGGTCGAGGCTTTCTACAAGGGCCGCACAATTGAAATGCTCGTGGGTTCGGAGGTCGGCAGCGGCTATGACGCCTATGCGCGGCTCGTCGCCAACCATTATGGAAAGCACATTTCGGGGCGGCCGAACTTCATCGTCAAACAGATGGTCGGCGCTGGCGGCATCATCGCCACCAATCATCTTGCGAAGATTGCGCCGAAGGATGGAAGCGTCATCGCGCAGGTGCAGAACACGGTTCCCTTCCAGCCGCTGATCACGCCCGGCGGCGAGCAATTCGACGCAACGAAGCTAAGTTATATCGGCTCAGCCAATAGCGAGGTCGCGCTCGCCTTCACATGGCATGCCTCGGCGACGAAGAGCATGGCGGATCTGCGCCAGCGCGAAACGATCATGGCTGGTGTGATTGGCTCCATCAGCGCCAACTATGCTTACGCCTTGGGCGATTTAACAGGCGCGAAAATAAAACTTATCACTGGCTATGCGGGCGCAGGGCAATCCATGCTGGCGCTGGAGCGCGGCGAGATCGAAGGCTACCCTGCCCTCTTCTGGTCGACATTCAAGTCGACGAAGCCTGAATGGCTCGCGCAGAAGAAAGTGCACCTGCTTGTTCAACTCGCGCTGAAGAAGCATCCCGAATTGCCTGACGTTCCCCTGATCTTCGATTTCCTCGACAAGGCGGACGACCGCGCAGCAGCGGAACTATTGCTCGCGCCGCAATTGGCGGGTCGGCCATTCATAGCTCCGCCGGGTTTGCCTGCTGACAGGTTGAAGCCATTGCAAAAAGCATTCGAAGATATGATGCGCGACCCCGACTTCCTTAGTGAAGCAGCCAAACGGAACATGGAGGTGCAATATATCGGTGGTGAGGAAATCGCAGAGGTGGTGAAGCGCGCCTATGCAAGCTCGCCACAGGTGATTGCGCGGGTGCGGGGGATGAGCGAGGCTCGGTGAGTTAAGATCAGCACTTAAAAACTAAATTATAAAAGCGCATCGCATGCAGCTTCTCTCCCCCTTGTGGGGAGAGATTAGAGGGTGGAGGTCGTGAGGCCTTTGCAGGTTAGTAGCTTTGCAACCGCGCTCCCGATCTGCATGCGCAGACCCCCACCCCGTCCGCTGACGCGGCCGACCCTCCCCACAAGGGGGAGGGTTATGATTACGCAAACTCCATGATCACCGCGTCCACCGCCATGCTGTCCCCTTCGCTGGCGTGGATCTTCACAACGGTCACGTCGCGTTCGGCGCGCAGCACGTTCTCCATCTTCATGGCCTCGACCATGCAGAGCGGTTCGCCTGCCTTCACTTCCTGCCCAACGCTGACCATCATGGCCTTCACGAGGCCCGGCATGGGGCAGAGAAGTTTCTTTGATGTGTCTGCGGCCTTCTTCTCAGGCATGAGCGCGGCGAGCTGCGCTTCACGGCGCGTATAGACGCGCGCAGGCGTGCGCACGCCGCGATAGGACAGCTCGAGACCATTGAGGATCGGCGAGACCTGACAGGCGACGGGCTCGCCATCCACCGTGCCACGCCAGACGAACTGGCCGGGCGCCCAGTCGGACACGAGGAGATGAGCGTGCACGCTCTCATCCTCGAAACGCACCAGCAGCGCGCCATCGGCTTCGTCGAGAACCACTTCAAACGATGAAGCGCCAAGCATCACCGTGCGTTCGCGTTCGAAGCTCACGGGGCGCTGCGTCTGCATCTGGCCGCTGATCTGGCGCTTGCGTTCGTTCATCACATGATCGGCGGCGGCCGCGACGGCGGCCATCACATGGGCGGTCTCGCCCTGCACCGCGAGGGGCGAGAAACCATCGGGATATTCTTCCGCGATGAAGCCCGTCGACAGCGCACCTTCACGCCAGCGCGGCTGCTGCATGAGCGAGGACAGGAAGGGAATGTTGTGGCGGATGCCCTCGATCACGAATTCATCAAGCGCCCTCGCCTGCGCCTCGATGGCGGTGAGGCGGTCGCCCGCATGGGTGACGAGCTTGGCGATCATGGGATCGTAATAGATCGAGATTTCGCCGCCCTCGAACACGCCCGTGTCGTTGCGGACGGTGATCCCGTCGTGATGGCCTTCGGCCGGCGGGCGATAGGTCACGAGACGACCCGTCGATGGCAGGAAGTTGCGCGTGGGATCTTCGGCATAGATGCGGCTTTCCACCGCCCAGCCCTTCAGATGAACATCGCTCTGCTTGATCGAAAGCTTCTCGCCTGCAGCGACGCGGATCATCTGCTCGACGAGATCAACGCCCGTGATCAGCTCCGTGACGGGATGCTCGACCTGCAGGCGCGTGTTCATTTCGAGGAAATAGAAACTGCGATCCTGACCAGCGACGAACTCCACTGTGCCAGCGCTGTCGTAATTGACGGCCTTGGCCAGCGCCACGGCCTGCTCGCCCATCTTCTTGCGGGTCGCTTCATCGAGCAAAGGCGATGGTGCCTCTTCGATGACCTTCTGGTTGCGGCGCTGGATCGAACATTCGCGTTCGCCGAGATAGATCACATTGCCATGCTTGTCGCCGAGCACCTGAATTTCGATGTGGCGCGGATTGACGATGAACTTTTCGACGAAGAC
This sequence comes from Beijerinckiaceae bacterium, assembly GCA_947455285.1. Lineage (GTDB taxonomy): Bacteria > Pseudomonadota > Alphaproteobacteria > Rhizobiales > Beijerinckiaceae > Terripilifer. The sequence goes on from CANGOK010000032.1 coordinate 7,446, forward strand.
GCGATCATCGCCAAAGGAGGAACGTGCTTCAGACTGGGCGCGGGTGAAGCCTTCCGCCACCTCGTCGCGAGTCCAGGCGATGCGCATGCCCTTGCCGCCACCGCCGGCCGAGGCCTTGAGCATGACGGGGTAGCCGATTTCGTCGGAGATGCACACGGCATGGTCGGCGTTTTCGATTACACCCAGAAAGCCCGGCACGGTCGAAACCTTGGCGGCGTTGGCGAACTTTTTGGATTCGATCTTGTCGCCCATCGCGGCGATGGCGTGTGGATTGGGGCCGATGAAAACGATGCCGGCGTCGGCAAGCGCCTTGGCGAAGGCTTCGCGCTCGCTAAGGAAGCCGTAACCGGGATGCACCGCCTCAGCGCCCGTGCGCTTGCAGGCCTCCACGATACAGTCGATCACAAGGTAGGATTCGCTGGCGGCGGAGGGGCCGATATGCACGGCCTCGTCGGCCATCTCCACATGGAGCGCATCGCGATCGGCGTCCGAATAGACGGCGACGGTGGCGATCCCCATGCGCCGGGCGGTCTTGATGACGCGGCAGGCGATTTCGCCACGGTTAGCGATCAGTATTTTCTTGAACATCCGGACCCGCGCCTGAGCTTGCTGTGATCCGGAATGTTTAGGGGACCGCAAAGGCCCCGTCCATTGGTCTAAGGATGAGCCTCAGGCGGCGACGGTCGCCGCCTCAGCCAGCGCCTCGGCGACGCCGGGCCAGCCACGGGCGGCGCGGGCGCGGGCGGCGGAAACCAGCCAAAGCGGGACCTTAGGGGCTTCGGCGAGCACATTCACCAGCGCAGCTAGGCCGTTGAGGCTGGCGGCGCGATCCACATGGTCGAGCAGCCACTCGGCCTGTTCCTCGGTCACCACGCCGGTCGGGCGCGATTCCCAGACGATATGATCTGTGACGGCCTCGACGAGGAAGCAGGTCCAGGCCTGGCACTTCTCGATATTGGCGCGCTCCACCTCGAAAAGGGCGTCGGCCTCCTCGCGGGTGACGGGACGGCCCGCCAGCACGCCGCGGCGCACGAGCTCGATGTCACAGTCCCAGACGGCGCCGCGCGCCTTCAGCGCACGAATGGCCTCAAGGCCCAGCTCCATCCCGATTTCCGTCTTGCCATCGTTGAACATGGCGATCACTCCACTTCGTCCCTGCGCGTCCTGCGCTCTCATGGGAGCACAATGACTCGGAGAAACTTGCCGGGACGTGAATCGACAAGGTGAACGCAAGGTAGGGTTAAGCGAGTCCCCAACGGCGATGGTTAATCGCGGAGGCGGTCATTTCTCCGTCCAGACCGCATAGGTTTTGCCAGCATTGTTGAACTCGAAGCCAACCACATCTTCGTCGCCCACCACCCAGGCGTCATGGCCGGGAGGGATCACATAGGCCTCTCCAGCGCCGATGATCGTCTCCGTTCCATCGTCCAGCCGGACTTTCAGCCGCCCTTGCACCAGCGTCCCCACATGCCCCGCCTGACAGCTCGTTCCACCCACATGGGGCTTGATGCATTCGGACCAACTCCAGCCCGGCTGCAACCGCAAGCGCGTCGCCGTCACGGCGCCGAAGTTAAGAACCTGCGCCGTCGTCTTGTCGGGCGCCTTAAGGTCGTCGGGCGCATCGAATGATTTCTTGACCATCGCCGCCATGATCGCCTCCTCGACAATGTGGATGCAGGATGTAATCCGGCTGATGCGGCGGGGTTTCAGCGCGGCGGGATGCCTTCTTCGCCATTTCGCGCTATGTCGGCCCCCACAGGAGACCAGACATGCCCTCTTCACCCGGCCTGCACCATGTGACCGCGATCTGCTCGAACGCGGCGCGCACCCGCGACTTCTACGAGCGCGTGCTGGGGCTGCGGCTAGTCAAGCGCACGGTTAATTTCGACGATCCCTCGTGCTGGCACCTCTATTTCGGCGACGAGACAGGTTCGCCCGGCACCTTGTTGACCTTCTTTGAATGGCCGAATGGGGAGCGCGGCGCGCCGGGCGCAGGCGAAGCGGTGGCCCTGTCCTTCGCGATTCCCAAGGGCGCAGCCCATGAATGGGTGCGGCGGTTGACCGAGGAAGACGTCTACGTCGCCATCGCGCCGGGCGCAGACGACGCCTTGACCTTTCATGATCCGGACGGGCTGGCGCTTGAACTCATCGAACAGGACTGGGCAGAAGCGCTGCCGGGCCACACCACAGCCTACATCGGCGAGGAACAAGCCATACGCGGCCTCGCCGTCGTGACGCTGCTGGTGGAGGACTGCGACGCCACCGCCAATGTGCTTGAGGATGTGCTGGGCTGGCGCGAGACCGCGCGGGCGAGCCATGGCGGCTTCCTGCGCCTGCGCTTCGCCGCCCCCGGCGCCGCAGGCCCCGGACGTCTCATCGACGTGCTGAAGGCGCCGGAGGCCGCTCCCGCGCAGCAAGGGGCAGGCAGCGTGCATCACATCGCCTTCCGCGCCGCTGACGACAAGGTGCAAGGCGCCATGGCGAAAGCCCTGAGCAAGGCGGGCCTGACGCCCACCGAACAAAAGGACCGCACCTATTTCCGCTCGATCTATGCGCGCGAGCCCTCGGGCGTGCTGCTGGAAGTCGCGACCGATGGGCCGGGGTTCCTCGTCGATGAAACGGCTGATGCGCTGGGGACGAATTTACGGCTACCACCGCGCCTTGAAGCCCTCCGCGAAGAGATCGAGGCGAACCTTCCCCCGCTCGCCTGAGCTTGGATCATTTCACCACTATCCGCGTTGTCGACTTAGCCGCCTCCTCCGAAGGGAGGCGGCGCTCCTCAAAGAGAGGGATCGGCAGCATGGACAGACGTGGTTTTCTGACGGTCTTTATCGGCGCCGCCGCAGGGCTGGCGCTTGCAAGCGAAACCGCTGCGGCGCTGACGCTGGCGCAACCCTCGCTTCCGCCCGTCGCGGCGCCTCCCGAAAATGCGGTGCTGACCGAAGATGACGCCAAGGACGCGCGCGTCGAAAAAGCGCGCTATTACCGCAGGCGCTATTATCGGCCTTACCGCCGCGTGGTGGTGCGGCGCTATCCGCGTTATTATCGCCGCTATTACAGGCCGCGCTATTTCTACCGCCCGCGTTATTATTATCGCCCGCGCTACTACTGGGGCCCGCGCGTCTATCGCCGCTGGTGGTGGTGAACTGAAGCGGGAGCGCGCAGCTCCCGCCTTCCATCACAGCGGAATGTTGTCGTGCTTCTTCCAAGGATTTTCGAGATCCTTGTGGCGCAGCAAGGCCAGCGCGCGCGCAAGCCTGCGGCGCGTGGAATGAGGCATGATGACTTCGTCGATATAGCCGCGCTCGGCCGCGACGAAGGGCGAGAGGAAGCGCTCCTCATATTCCTTCGTGCGCTCGGCGATCTTCTCGGCGTCGCCGATGTCGGAACGGAAGATGATCTCCACCGCGCCCTTGGCGCCCATGACCGCGATCTGCGCCGACGGCCATGCGTAATTGAAATCGCCGCGCAGATGCTTTGAAGCCATAACGTCATAAGCGCCGCCGAAGGCCTTGCGGGTGATGACGGTGATCTTCGGCACGGTCGCTTCCGCATAGGCGAAGAGCAGCTTGGCGCCATGCTTGATGAGTCCGCCATATTCCTGCGCCGTGCCCGGCAGGAAGCCCGGCACATCCACGAAGGTGATGATCGGAATGTTGAAGGCGTCGCAGAAGCGCACGAAGCGCGCGGCCTTGCGCGAAGCGTCGGAGTCCAGCACGCCCGCCAGCACCATCGGCTGATTGGCGACGAAGCCCACCGAGCGGCCTTCGATGCGCCCGAAGCCCGTGACGATGTTGCGCGCATGGGCCTCCTGAATCTCGAAGAAGTCGCGCTCGTCCGCGACTTTCAGAATCAGTTCCTTGATATCGTAGGGCGTGTTGGAATTATCGGGCACCAGCGTGTCGAGCGAGGATTCCGTGCGCGCGCCATCGTCGAAGGTCGGCCATTCCGGCAGCTCGTCGCGGTTCGACGAAGGCAGGAAGTCGATCAGGCGGCGCATCTGCAAGAGCGCCTCGACGTCGTTCTCATAGGCGCGGTCGGCGACCGAGCTTTTGACCGTATGGACGGAGGCGCCGCCGAGTTCTTCGGCGGTCACGGTCTCGTTGGTGACGGTCTTCACCACTTCCGGGCCAGTCACGAACATATAGCTCGTGTCCTTCACCATGAAGATGAAATCGGTCATGGCGGGCGAGTAGACGTCGCCGCCCGCGCAAGGGCCCATGATGACCGAGATCTGCGGAATGACGCCGGAGGCAAGCACATTGCGCTGGAACACTTCCGCATAGCCGCCAAGCGCCGCCACGCCCTCCTGAATGCGCGCGCCGCCCGCATCGAAGAGCCCGATGATCGGCGCGCGCGCCTTCATCGCCATATCCTGGATCTTGATGATCTTCTGCGCGTGGGTCTCCGAGAGCGAGCCGCCGAAAACCGTAAAATCCTTGGCGTAGACGAAGACCGTGCGGCCATTGACCGTGCCCCAGCCGGTGACGACGCCATCGCCGGGGATCTTCTCCTGCTTCTCCATGCCGAAATCGGTGCAGCGATGCTGCACGAACATGTCGAATTCCTCGAAAGAGCCATGATCGAGCAGCAATTCGATCCGCTCGCGAGCCGTCAGCTTGCCGCGCTTGTGCTGCGTGTCGATACGAGCCTGACCACCTCCGAGTCGGGCGACCGCACGGCGTTGCTCAAGCGTTTCGAGGACATGTTTCATTGCGTTTCCCTTAGCTCCCGCGTGGATAGCATGGGCCGGGAATGGCGAAAACCAGACCTAAGACGAAGGCCATTTTACTAAAATACTAATTTTATTTGTGATATAAAATTAATTCCGCTTGAAAATTGTTGTTTTCGCGCTATGGTCGCCCCGCCCTCACTTCTGAAAGGTTTTGGCCCATGGAGGCGATCAGCGACCTTGTCGCACGGCTAAACGCGCAGGCGGCCGACCAAAGCGCGCTGGAGCGCCTTCAGGCCCTGCGCGCCGCCCTGCCCGGCCCCATCGTCTTCACCACCAGCTTTGGCGTTGAGGATCAGGCGATCACCCACCTCATCGCCACGGCGGGTCTCGACATCTCCTTCGCGACCCTCGACACGGGCCGCCTCTTTCCGCAGACCTATGACCTCTGGGCGCAGACCGAGGCTTGCTATGGAATCAAGGTGCGCCCCTTCTTCCCGCAGGCCGAAGCTGTCGAGGCCATGACCACCGCGCAGGGCGTCAACGGCTTTTACGACTCGGTGGACGCCCGCAAGACCTGCTGCAACGTGCGCAAGCTCGAGCCCCTCGCCCGGGCGCTCAGCGGAGCGCAGGGCTGGGTGACGGGCCTGCGCGCGGACCAATCCGACCATCGGCAGGGCCTCGCCTTCGTCAGTTACGACGAGGTGCGCGGACTGGTGAAACTAAACCCCATTTTCGACTGGACGCGCGATGACGCCGCAGCCTTCACGGCCGCCAATGACGTGCCCGTAAACACGCTTCACGCACAAGGCATCCTCTCCATCGGCTGCGCCCCCTGCACCCGCGCCATCGCGCCCGGCGAGCCCGAACGCGCGGGACGCTGGTGGTGGGAAGACGAGGCGAAGAAAGAATGCGGCCTGCATGTCGGGCCGGATGGACGATTGACACGCACAGGCGCCCCCACATGAGCCTCGATCATCTGCGCAAACTCGAAGCCGAGAGCATCCATATCTTTCGCGAGGTGGCGGCGAGCTGCGAGCGGCCTGTCATCCTCTATTCCATCGGCAAGGATTCCGCCGTGCTTCTGCATCTGGCGATGAAGGCCTTTTATCCCGCCAATCCGCCCTTCCCGCTGCTGCATGTCGACACGACATGGAAGTTTCGCGAGATGATCGAGTTTCGCGACAAGCGCGCCAAAGAGCTTGGTCTCGACCTCATCGTGCACATCAATCAGGAAGGCGTGCGCGCAGGCGTCGGCCCCATCGCATCAGGCTCGCGGCTGCATACGGATGTGATGAAGACGCAGGGCCTCAAACAGGCGCTCGATCTTTACAAGTTCGACGCAGCCTTTGGCGGCGCGCGCCGCGATGAAGAAAAATCACGCGCCAAGGAACGCGTCTTTTCGCTGCGTTCATCCGAGCATCGCTGGGACCCGAAGAACCAGCGTCCCGAACCATGGCGGCTCTACAATACGCGCAAAAGGCCCGGCGAGAGCTTCCGCGTTTTTCCGCTCTCCAATTGGACCGAAGCGGATGTGTGGGACTATATCCTGCAAGAAAACATCCCCGTCGTGCCGCTTTATTTCGCAGCCGAGCGTCCCGTGGTGGAGCGCGATGGCGCGCTCATCATGCGCGATGACGAACGCCTGCCTTTGAACCCCGGCGAAGAGGTGCAGATGCGCATGGTGCGCTTCCGCACATTGGGTTGCTATCCCCTTACAGGCGCTGTTGAGAGCACCGCAGCCACCCTGCCCGAGATCATCGCGGAAATGCGCGCGTCGCGCAGCTCCGAGCGTCAGGGCCGCATCATCGATCATGATGGCGCAGGTTCAATGGAAGCCAAGAAGCAGGAAGGGTATTTCTGATGCACGGCATCGTTTCGCCCCCTGCTCCACGCGCGCAATCGCTGCTGCGCTTCTTCACCTGCGGCTCGGTCGATGACGGTAAGTCGACGCTGATCGGCCGCATGCTCTATGACACAAACAGCGTGTTTGAAGATCAGCTCGAAGCATTGGAGCGCGACAGCAAGAAGTTCGGCACGCAGGGCGCCAATCTCGATTTCGCGCTGCTGCTCGACGGGCTTTCAGCCGAGCGCGAACAGGGCATCACCATCGATGTCGCCTATCGCTATTTCAGCTCCAACAAGCGCGCCTTCATCGTGGCCGACACGCCCGGCCATGAGCAATATACGCGCAACATGGCCACAGGCGCATCGACCGCCGAACTCGCAGTCATTCTCATTGATGCGCGCAAGGGCATCCTGCCGCAGACGCGCCGTCATTCCTACATCGTGTCGATGCTCGGCGTGCGCGACATCGTGCTGGCGGTGAACAAGATGGACCTCGTCGGCTTCGACGAGAAGGTCTTCAACGACATCGTGAGTTCCTATCGCGCATTCACGGCTGACCTAGGCTTCGATCATGTGGTCGCCATTCCGCTCTCCGCGCGCGATGGTGACAACATCGCGGCAAACTCGCAGCGCACGTCTTGGTATCGCGGACCGAGCCTGCTGGCGCATTTGGAAACAGTGGAGCCCGTTGCGGCCAATGAAGAACGCGCCTTCGCCATGCCGGTGCAATGGGTCAACCGGCCCGATCTCGATTTTCGCGGCTATGCGGGCTCCATCTCTTCGGGCGTGATCAAGCGCGGCGATGAGGTCGTGGCCCTGCCCGGCGCGCGCCGCAGCAAGGTCGCGCGCATCATCGGGCCCGATGGCGAGCGTGAAGAAGCGCAGGCCGGCGAAGCGGTGACGCTGACGCTGACGGACGAGATCGACATATCGCGTGGCGACGTGCTGGCTTCGACGCCCCACCATCTCAAACCCCGCCGCAACATGGACGCGCGTCTGCTGTGGATGATCGATGCGCCGATGACGCCGGGGCGCGATTACATCATCCAGCTCGCCACCGGCACGGCCAATGCGCGCATCGCGTCATTGCATCATCAGATCGACGTCGAAAGCTTCGAGCCCCGCCCTGCGCAGGCGCTGACGATGAACCAGATCGGCTTCGTATCGCTCGCCTGCGACAAGGCGCTCGTCATCGCGGACTATCGGCAGGACAAGGACCTCGGCGCCTTCATCCTCATCGACCGTCTGACCAACCAGACGGCGGCGCTTGGCGTCATCGAACCAGCGGCCCCCGCAGCAGCCGAGTTCAACATCGCCCCGGCGGTTGAGCCGAGCCTCTTTGCGCGCGTCAGCGCCCGCATGAACGCCAGCGACGCCGCCCTGTCGGTCGCGTTGTCATCGGGCGTCTATGTGCTCACGGCCAATCCATGGGCGGCGGGCGCCGTTCTGGCGACGGATCTCGTCCTGCGCCCCCTCGTCGCCGAATTGCGGGCCAAGGCGCGCGCCCGAAATGAGGGCGGACCTGACGACAATAACGAGAGCGGCGCGGGGATCTGAGCGCTCAGGCGCTGAGTGCGTAAACCTTCGCCGCCGCTTCCATGTCGAGCCAGCGTTTGGCGCGGCGGGCGGCGGCTTCTGCGTCCTCGCCCCAGCCGGCGATCTGGAAATCCTCATCCACATGGGCGGCCGCCCAGCCTTCCTCTGCGCTGAGACGGCCATGCGCCACCGCAAGCGCGAGAAGCGCCGAGCCGGTGATGGTCGTCATCACGTTCAGGGCCGCAAGCGCCAACGGGGAGTCCACATCGCCCACGACCCGCGCAACCGCCTGAACGGTCGGCTCGGGCTGATCGGCGAAGATCACGCCTTCAGCACAGATGAAGCGGGCGCCAAAGGCTTCGCGCGCCCAGGCCAGAATGGGGTCCCAGGTCCGCGATTGCGCTTCGACAAGGGACTGCGGCTCGCCCGCGCGGTAGCAGAGGAGATCGGAGCCGGCATATTTGACGATCTCCGCCCGCACCTCGCCCATCTCTTTCGCCACGCCGTCGATGGCGGAATTGACGATGCGGGTCAGGGGCATGGAGCCGGGGTCGATGAACTCGCCCTGCGCGTTCCATTCCATCGCTAGAGCCTCGGTCAGGGCCTTGGCCGGGGTGCGGATGGGCTGGCGGCCGGGCGTATGGGCGTTCTTGCCATCGAGAACGAGGCGGAAACCGCTTTCAGTCTCCAGCGCCCCCGCCTCCTTGTAGAAGCGGCGCGGCAGAACTTTTTGCAGATCGCGCCGCGCCATGGCGACGGGATCGATGGGCTCGCCCTGTTGGGGCGCAAGCTGATTGGCCAGGTCTTCTCTCATGGGTCTTCTCTCATGGGACTGATGTAGCGCCCCGCTGGCCCCCGCGCCAGTGCGCAGGCCTCACGCAAAGCTGGATTGCGTGAGCGGCGCACGCGCTATAGGTTCCGCGCTCAACGAACCCCATAATTTTCTGGAGAAAACGATGACCCTCACCGCGTTCCGGCCCCTCGGCCTCGCCCTCGCCGGCCTACTGGCCAGCGGCGCCGCCTTCGCACAGACCAAGGTGCGCGTGGGCAATGTCAACACGGTGAGCGACATAGGCATCTATATCGCGGACAAGAAGGGCTATTTCAAAGCCGAAGGGCTCGACATGGAATTCGTCGCCTTCAACACCGCCGCGCGGATGATCGCCCCTCTGGGCGCAGGTCAACTTGATGTGGGCGGCGGCACGGTGTCGGCGGGCCTCTACAACGCCTTCACCCGCAAGATCGGCATCCGCATCGTGGCGGACAAGGGATCGAGCCGGCCGGGCTACAATTTCTCCCAGATCATGGTGCGCAAGGATCTCGTCGAAAGCGGCCGCTACAAGAGCTTTAGGGATCTCAAGGGCATGAAGGTCGCCATCGCCGCGGTTGGCACTGGCAATGCGGCGACCCTCAATCAGGCGCTGAAAAAGGCTGGCCTCACCTTCGGCGATGTCGACACCATCGACATGGGCTTTCCCGATCACCTCATCGCCTATCGCAACAAGGCCATCGACGCCGGCGTGACCAATGAGCCCACAGCGACCCTTGCGGTGCGCGAAGGCGTGGCGGTAAAGGTCGACGGCAACGAGGATCTCTTCGAGAACCACCAGACCGCCGTGCTGCTCTATTCAGACGATTTCGCCAAGACGAAGCCGGAAGCCGCCACGAAGTTCATGCGCGCCTATATCCGCGGCGTGCGCGACTATAACGATGCGCTGAAGGATGGCGCCATCGCCGGCAAGGGCGCCGACGACGTCATCGCGACCCTCGTTCAATATACGAACGAAAAAGACCCGCAGCTGCACCGCACGACGACGCCCGCAGCCTGCAACCCGGATGGAACGGTTGACATTCCCAGCCTCGAAAGCGACCTCGCCTTCTTCAAGGAAATGAAGCTGATCGAAGACGCGGCGATCAAGTCGACGGATGTGGTCGACAACAGCTTCGCTAAGAAGGTAGTGCAAGAGCTCGGAAGCTACAAGAAGCCCTGATCAGGGCTTCCTGTATTCATCGCAAACGCCAGATTATTCGGGGAAGCGGTTCAAATAGGCTTCCCCCTCCGGCGGGGGCACGCGAGCGACGTTCATCGTCAGCGCCAGAAGCGAATAGTACCCGACGATACCCGCCAGATCGACCACGCCCTGTTCGCCGAAGAGCGCCAGCGCCCGAGCATAGCTTGTGTCGGACACGCGCCGCGAGCGCTGCAATTCCGTCACGAAATCCCAGACTGCGGACAGTTCCTCATCGAGCGCCTCGGGCCTGCGACCTTCTGCGATGGCGCCTACGATGGCCTCGGTGAGGCCCGCCTTCAGACCATGCTTGCGATGGGTGCCGAACTCGTAATCCTGCGTCCAGTCGCGCGCCACGAGCAGGATGACGAATTCGCTGATCCGCCCCGAAAGCTTGCAGCGATAGCGCAGATATTCGCCCATGCGCTGGGCGTGAGTGAGCAATTCCGGGCTGCGGATGAACACATGCCAGGGCCCAGTGAAGCCCACCTTGCGCGTGGCGATGAAATCCTCAAGCGCGCCCTTCTGCGCCTCGTCATAGGACTCAGGCGAGACGGGCGGCAGACGCGGCGGGGCGGGAATGTGGTTGCTCATGGCGTTTCCTCGTTTGTTCAATCTTCCGGCGAATCCTCGATGGGATCGTGCTGCTTCACGTCAAAGCCGAAGAGATCGAAGGTCTTCTTCATATGCGGCGGAAGGGGTGCGGTGACGTCCAGCATGCCGCCCTTGGGATGGGGCAGGATGAGCCGCCGCGCCACCAGATGCAGCTTGCGCTCGACATCCGCA
>CANGOK010000033.1 GCA_947455285.1 Beijerinckiaceae bacterium
CATGCGGCGATCACAGCGAAGATACAGATCATCAATACGATTTCGGCTGCGATGGTGCGTCCGATCCGCCGGATGGCTCCGCTAGCTGAAGTCAGCGCCAGAGGAGCGCCGATGCGCCGATTCCATAGGGCGAGCAGAAGGAGGGGAGCAACCAGCCCGAGCTTTAGCGCAAGCAGCCGGCCATAGTCTGTGCCAAGCAGCGCATAAGGCTCGCGCATCTGCACCCCCGCGATCACGCAGCCGAGCGCGAGGAGAACCGCTACCGTGGCCACGGCGATCGAGGAGAACCGTCGCAAGGCGCGTTTGAAGGCGTCGGCGTCAGTCGCCGCTAACCAGAGCAGCGGCGTCAAGGCGCCCGCCCATATCGCCGCTGTCACGGCATGAAGGAATAGCGCGGGTCGCATGAGCCAAGCGGGGTCGGCAAGCGCCGCATGGCCGCTTGAGGCGCGTGCGCAGCCGATGCAGCCAAGGGCCAGAAGCCCAAGGAGCTTTGAGGGTTTATCCCTTTGCAGCGCCAGCGTCGCAAAAACGAAGGCTGTCATTTCAAACAGCGCCGTAAGGGCGAAGGAGGAGCCGGAAACGGCGCGCCAGGGCGCTAGTCCTGCAAGCGCGGCTGGAGGCAGCCCAAGCAAACCTAGCCCCTGCAGCCCGGCCGAAAGAATGACCAAAGCCATGGCGAGGCCAAAGGCGGCGAGGCTTGTGCGGCGAAAGCGAAACGATGCGGGCGCCGGGCTGAGGAAGGTGAAGAAAAAGGCCATTCCGGCCCCGCCAAGCAGCAGGGTGAACTCCAGGGCCCGCACTCCCCAAAGCGCCGCCGCGATTGATGGGCCCGGCGTCGGCGCAGCCGTCCCGCGACCCTCCATCCCGATGGAAAAGGACAGGGATGCGCCGATGGGATGTCCATCCAGAGACACCACGCGATAGCTCAGGACCTGCGTTCCCTCGGGCAGATCGTCCGGCAAGGCCGCCTCCACCTGCGCGCCCTGAGACATCGCAGAAAGGTCTCGCACTTCGCCATGCGCATCGATCATGCGCAGGGCAAGAGCCTCAACCGGTTCGTTGAAGCGCAGTTGGACCATGCGCGGCGCTCGTTCTAGCACCGATCCCTCCGTGGGATTGGCGGAGATGAGAACTGCATGGGCGAAGGCGGGGCCAGCGAAAGCCAGCCCCGCCAAAAAGGCCATCAGCCGCAGCAGCCTCATTGGCCGTGGGGCTTTGCGGGCGAGAGCTTGAGGCCCGGCGCGGGGGCTTTGAGGTCGTGGCCGCCCGCCCCCTCCGCGGGAATTTCGATCCAGCGTTCAGCGCCTGTTTCGCATTCCTGCACCGTCGGGAAATAGAGCGTCGTCCCCGGCGTCAAATCTCCTGCGATGGTCCCGGTGAAGACGAATTCGTCGTACCAGTCGCTGGGAAGGTCGCCGCTCCAGGTGATCTCGCGGACCCCTTCCGTGAGCCGTACATGCGGGGCTTCATAGGTCTTGCCATAGGGCGCCCGCGTCGTTTCGAGTTTCCAGCCCGCCTTGGGCATGGGTTTCACGCCGATGAAACCGTCGGGAATCCTCACCTTGACGCGCAGGGTGGGAAGGGCGCCGCAGCCATGGGGCACTTTCAGCACCGCCTTGTACCCCGCGCCAACCTGCGCCTGAGAGGTTTCCAGCGTCACATGGGCCAGCGCCGGGCTGGCGGCGATTGCCATCGCTACGGCCAGAAGGCCGGATTTCGCATAATTGGTCATGAATCATCTCCGATTGCGCCCGCAGACGCGCGATGAGACGGACGGGCTGGGCCCGTCGGTCAGGTGAAAGACGTCGGAGTGCGGCTTTCAGGCGGCCCGCGCTGACTGTGCGCTCGGGTCCAGGCTTCTTCAGGAGGCCCCGCGAGGTGGGCGGGCGGGGCGAGGGCGGCAGGGCGCCAGATGAGGCGAGGCCAAGGCGTGATGACCGGGCCGGCAGGAGGCGGGGGCGCGTCGAGACGGGTCAGGCCAAGGCAGCATTCGCCGCAAGAGGTCGATTGATGAGATGGAAGCCCTTGATCGCTTCCCTCCGCAAGGCAGAGATAATGCGGATCTGCGAGGGCGGCTTCCAGCGAGCCAGGCAAGCTTGGCAAGGGCGCCGCCAGCCCCCGCAAAAGGATCGCATAGGCGAGCGCCAGCACGACGAGGCCCGCGAAGCCTCGCCCAAGCCACGATCCTTGTGAGAAGCCCTTGCGCATATCGTGTATTTAAACTTGGCGGCAAAACGAGCGCAAGGTCACGCCGCGGTGGCCTGAGCCATTGGCTCATGCTAAGACCCCTCGGTCGGCTCCGGCAGGGGCCAGGGTGCGGAGCAAGATGACTAGCGATTCCATGGGCTATGGGCAGTTTTCGCCGAGCGCCCTGATCAGTGGCGTCATCGCTGCGACGCGGCGCTGCGACGCAAGCTGGGCTGGCAAGCGCAAGGCATTCTTCTTGCGGGGCCTTGGACTGCGGCTGCTTGGCGCAAAGCCGGTCGACACAGAGTCCCTCGGCGTCAAGCTGCGGCTGCATCCCTCGGACAACACTTGCGAAAAGCGCATCCTTTTCACGCCGCAGTATTTCGATCCCATGGAGCGCGAAATTCTCGCCCCTGTGCTGCGCGAAGAGGGCGTTGTGATGCTGGACATCGGCGCCAGCATGGGCGGCTATGCGCTTTGGGCTGCGGGGCTGGCCGGCTCCGGCGCCCGCATCATCGCTGTCGAGCCTGAGCCGCAGAGCTTCGCGCGTCTATGTTTCAACATAGCGGCCAATTCCTATGGCTCCATCAAGGCTGTGAACGCCGCTGTCGCGGATGTCGCTGGCGCCATGCGGCTCTTCACTGACAGAAGGAACCTTGGCGGCACAGGCGTGCGCATCGGCTTTCACAGCGATGGCACGGACCCCGGTTTTGACGCGCCTGCGGTCACGTTGCTGCAATTGGTGACCAATGAGGGCCTCCAAAACATCGATATTCTGAAGCTCGACGTGGAAGGCCTTGAAGACATCGTCTTGCTGCCGTTCCTTCAGGAAGCTGACGCAAAACTTTTGCCGCGCTTCATTGTCCTGAACTGCCTCAGCCACCGTTGGTCAGGCGACGTCGCCGGCGCGCTTCTGGAGATGGGCTATAGCGTCGCCGCCTCGACCGCTTCGAACGAAATCTGGCGGCGCCGATAATCAGGCTTTTGCGTCGCGGTCCTGCGCTTCGAGCGCCTTGGCGATGCGCATGAAGCGATAGAAAGCGTAGTTGACAGAGGCGACGAAGCCGAAGCGTCCGCGCAGGATGTGGCGGCGCAGGAGATAGGCCTTCAGGAAGGCCATCGGAAATTCAGTCCAGATCCGCCATGCGGGCGTGCGCCGGCCCTTGACGTTCATGTCATGCACCTGCTGGTCCGAATAACGGTTCAGTTTTTCAACGCTGCTCGAAAGGCTCTGGATGCAATAGTGCAGCGCCTGTCCCTTCAGCCCCGCTATGCGCGTATTGGGCTGCATGGCGACGCGATCATGCACAAGTTCATCGGCGTAGCGTCCGCGGTCAAGCCGATAAAGCCGGACTGGCACAAGCGCATAGGCGCCGACGCCGGGATTTCCTTCGCCCGGAAAGACTTCAACGATGGGGAAGGTGTAGCCATCGAGCGGCGGCTCACCATTTGCGAAGAGGGCGCGAATTTCACCGATGAGCGCGGGCGTCAGCACCTCGTCGGCGTCGATGTTCAACACCCAGTTATTCTTGCATTGATCCTCGGCGAAACGCTTCTGCGGGCCATAGCCGCGCCAGTGCGTCTCCACCACGCGCGCGCCATGTCTCTGCGCGATGGCCTGGGTGCCATCCGTTGAGCCGGAATCGACTACGATCAGTTCTTCCGCCAGCCCCTTCACCGCTTCAAGGGTCGCAGGCAGGCGCTGCGCTTCGTTCTTGGCGATGACGAAAATGGAAATGGGAAGCATGTCTATGCCTTGAGGATCCTTGAAGGACTCATTAGCATTCACGCCCGGCATTGGCTACCGCGCCGCGGGCCGCCAAGAGGAATGCGCAATGACGGGCCCCGTGCTCAATGTGATGATGGCCTCCGGGCGCGGCGGTCTTGAGCAGGCAGCCCTAGATTGGCACGAGGGGCTTCGCGCGCAGGGCGTTGAGGTCACGAGCGCAGGCCGGTCACGGGGCTGGTTCATGGAGCGATGCCCCGCAGATGAACGCGCTGCTTTTCCGGTTTTCGGTCGCTTCGATCCTTTCATCCGTTGGCGTCTGCGGCGAGTCGCGCGTTTCCATTCCGCAGCGCTGCTGCATGGAAATCGCGCGATGGAGCTTTTCCAGCGTCCGGTCGAAGGCCTTCGCCGCGTCGGCGTCGTGCATAATTTCCGCTACAAGCCCTTTGTCGCGAAGATGGATGCGTTGATCGCCGTCTCCAATGGTGTCGCGGAAGCCTTGCGTCGCGATTATCCGCAGATCCCTTGCGTCGTGGTTCCCAATCTCGTGCGTGCGCCGGAGCAGGTCGCGCGCCCCACCGGGGGAAAGCCCGTTGAAATCGTCAGTCTGGGGCGCCTGCACGAGAACAAGGATTTCGGTCTGCTCATCCGCGCCTTTGCGCAGCTTCGGCGCAGCGGTTGTGATGCGCGGCTCATCATCGGCGGAGAGGGGCCGGAACTGGAAGCTCTGACCGCCCTTGCTGCGCGCGAGGGCGTGGCAGGCAGCGTCAGTTTTCCCGGCTGGATCGGCGACCGCGCCGCCTTCTTCGCCAGCGCCGATCTTTTCGTGTTGTCGTCGCGTGTGGAGCCCTTCGGCATCGTCGTGATTGAGGCCATGGCCCATGGCGTTCCCGTCGTGGCGACGCGAACAGATGGCCCGCTCGACATTATCAGCGACGGGCGAACGGGCCTTCTTGTCCCTTGCGCAAATGTCGAGGAGATGAGCGCTGCGCTTATCAATCTAGTGAATCATCCCGATCAGGCGAAACGCCTTGGCGATGCCGGACGGGCCAGCGTTCTTGAGCGCTGGTCGTTTAAGGTTGTGGCTGGGCGTATGGCGCAGGCGGTGGATCAGCTCACAGCTGGATCGGCGCCCGCCCGCGCGTCCTGATCCCTTCAGGGGTCACCTCGCAGGTAACCGCGATGGCCTCGACGCCCGCCGCATGGGCTTTGGCGAAAGCGGCCGCATAGGTGGGGTCTATGTCCGCTGCGAGCGTGAAGGCGTCTGCCTCCATCTGGATCAGGTAGACCATTACGGCCCGCGCGCCGTTTGCGACCATGTCAGCTAGTTCGCCAAGGTGCTTGGCGCCGCGCGCGGTCACGCTGTCGGGAAATTCGGCGAGGCCGGGCTTGCGCATCATGTGCACATTCTTGACCTCGACATAGCAGGGCGGCCCGTCATCGCGCTCAAGCAGGATGTCGACGCGGCTCGAGGCGCCATATTTCACCTCGCGGCGCAGGCGCGGCCACGGAGCGAACTCTGGGAAAAAACCGTCAGCGATGGCCTGCGCCACGATGGCGTTGGGGCGGGCGGTGTTGATCCCGACATATTCTAGCCCGCGCCCGAAGTCCGCCTCCACCACTTCCCACGAGTGTTTAAGCTTGCGGGAGGGACTGTCCGAAAGCGACAGCCAGACCCGTGAGCCAGGCGTCGTCAGCCCCAGCATGGCGCCGGGATTGGCGCAATGGGCGGTGATGATCTCGCCTGTTTCGAGCTCGACGTCCGCGAGGAAGCGCTTGTAGCGCTGGATCAGGCGGCCCTGAATGAGTTGCTGGGGAAAAAGCATGGCCCAGCCTGCCCGCACGCGCCTGTGTGGGTCAACAGGGCGGCGCGGCTTTTCCCTTGCCCGGCGCCGCCTGCCTCCCTAAACCTTGGAGCGGAGGAGATCCACATGAGCCAAGACAACATCACCGCAGCCCTGCTCGTCATCGGCGACGAGATCTTGTCGGGTCGCACCAAGGACAAGAACATCGGCTATATCGCCGAATATCTCACCAATATCGGCATCGACCTGAAGGAAGTCCGCGTCGTGCCGGACGAGATGGATGAGATCGTCGAGGCGGTGAACCGGCTGCGCGCGCGCTACACCTATCTGTTCACCACCGGCGGCATCGGGCCGACCCATGACGACATCACCGCCGACGCGGTCTCCAAGGCTCTGGGCGTCGAACTCTACGAAGACCCGCGCATCATCGCGGCCATGCTGGAGCGTCTGAAGCCGGAGGATCTGAACGAGGCCCGCCGTCGCATGGCGCGCATTCCCGTGGGCGCCGAACATGTGGCCAATCCCATTTCCAAGGTGCCGGGCTTCAAGATCGAGAATGTGATCGTGATGGCCGGCGTGCCCTCGATCATGCAGGCCATGATGGACGATGTTGCGCCGCGCCTTCAGACCGGCGCGCGCATGATGATGGAGACGGTGGAGGCCACGGGCGTTCCCGAGGGAACCTATGCCGCCGCACTGTCTGAAATCGCCAAGGCCCATCCCGACACGATCATCGGCTCCTATCCGCAGTTCCACGAAGGTCGCTTCCGCAACCAGATCGTGGTGCGCTCCAAGGATGGCGCAAAGCTGCAGGCGGCGGTCGAGGCCGTGGGCGCCATGCTCAAGACGATGCCAGCTCGGTGATAGGACTCAGTTCTGCGCGATCCAGCGGCTGTCCACGAGCCAGCGCTGGAACGCCAGAATCGACGCCCGGTCCTTGCAGGTGGCGTAGAGCCCGTCGCAATGGGCCATGAGCTTCTCGCGTCGGGCGAAGACCGGATCGAGCGGCAGGCCCGCCGCAATCACAGTGATGACGGGCAGATTGGCGATCTCGACGATGGCGTGGTCCGCCCCAGCGAGTTTCGGCGTGAAGCCCTGTCCCTCAACGGTGAAATAGGTCTCGAAGGCCTTGGATTCGCGGTCGAGAAGCCACGAGCGGCCCTCGTCTGCGATGGCGCGGTTGTTTTCGAGCGGCACCTTCGCCAGCGCCGGTTGGTGGTCGCCATAGCCCACATGGAGAATATGGCGGCCCGGTAGGGTGCGGGCGAGGCGCTCACGAAAGTCGTCGCGGTCGCGCTTGGCGAGCAACAGACGCCAGAGATATTCGTCGAATTCGGGGTCAGCGTTCCAGCGAAGGGAATCCGTTTCGCGGATCGCGTCGGGGGCGAAGCGGAAGTCCCATGGCGAATGGGTCGACATGCTCGCAACTACGACAAAGCGCGGCTTGCGCGCGCCCTGCGCCGGGGCCTCCAGAAACTTCGCGGCTTCGCCGAGATAGAAGGCGTCGCGCTGGCGCTGGTCGGGCGCGTGGTGCACGGCGGTGTCGATCACCTTGTCAAAGCCGATCGCCTCATAAAAGCGCCCAACACCGGCGAAACCAGCCGAGGCCGGATAGATGATCGCCGTCTCGTACCCGCATGCCTTGAGATATTGGGGCAGGGAATGGCGCAGGCGCCCCGTCATGAAGTTCGCGACGAAATTGCGCAGATTGCCGAAGGAGTTGGTGGAGAGGCCGGTAAGCGCGGTGAAATCAGAAAGCCATGTGCCGCCGCCGAAAGTCTCCACCCGCAGCGGATGAACGCGACCATCAACCGAGGTGAAAAAGGGCGTCAGTTCATCTGGATAGATCAGGCCCTTATAGACCCCGGGCGGCATCGTGGACTCGTTGAGCGTCATCACGATGTCAGGCGCGTCGCCCTGCGGCTTGCAGGAGATGGCGTCGGCTGGAATGGGCGAAATCGACGCCCTTGGCGCCACCTCGATCAACCCATGGTAGGAATAGAGCTGCGGCAGGTCGGCGAAGGACGTCAGGAAGGACGAAAGGGCGAAATTGCGCTCATTGAAAAAGTCCGCATTGCGCCCGCTAAGCGGCCAGGCGCCAATCGCCAGAAGCCCAGCTGCGCAAGCCGTAAGGCCAACGCGCGGACGAAGAGCGAGGCGCCCGCCAGCATCGGAACGCCAGCTCAAAAATATGATGGCTGCGCTCGCAGCGAGTCCTGCGGCGACCATCGCCGCCTGCCTCGGATAGGCGGAGAGGAAGAACTCGGCCGTCGCACCCGTGAAGTAGAAGGGCACGTCATAGACATGCAGGTTCATCGCCACGAGCGCGAACTTCGACCGCGCAGCGATGAAAGTTGATATGAAAAACAGTGTCGCCAGCGCCAATCCGGTCTTCGGACGCCCCAGCAAGCCCGCTAGAAGGGCGGCCATGCCCAGATGGATGGCTATGACTGCGAAAAGAAGGGCGGGCTCAGGCTCGCCATAGGACACAAACGCCAGCCAGCCGAGAACCGCCACCGTGAGGGTGGTCTGCCGCCAGGAGCTAGGACGAGCGCTGTTGATCGGCGGAAACAGGAGAATAGCCCTTCTGGATGACTGGTTTGTGACACGTTCGCACGAAAGCTGGGGTTCCACAACGCGGCTGATGGGGATGACGCAGGCAGCCCGCTTTCCCCTGCGCTCGCGGCTTGATATGAGGCCTCATCTGGAGGGCATCATGAGCGAACAGGCAGCTAAGGCGTTTCCCGTTTCCTGGGATCAGTTTCACCGCGACTCCCGCGCTCTCGCTTGGCGCCTGTCGGGTCAGGGCTCGTTCCGCGCCATTATCTCGATCACGCGCGGCGGCCTCGTTCCGGCGGCCATCGTCGCTCGTGAACTTAGCATTCGCGTCATCGAAACCGTCTCGATCGCCAGCTATAGCGGCGGCCGTCAGGGCTCCCTGAGCATTCTCAAGGGCATCGCCCCTGAAATGCTCACCGATGAGGGAGCAGGAATCCTCGTGATCGACGATCTCGTCGACACCGGCGCGACCATGAAGGTTGTGCGTGAAATGCTGCCCAAGGCTCATGTGGCGACGGTCTACGCCAAGCCCCTTGGCCGCCCGCTGGTGGACACTTTCGTGACCGAGGTGTCGCAGGACACCTGGATCTACTTCCCTTGGGACCTCGAGCTTTCCTACGCCAAGCCAATCAACGGAAAAGATTGATTTTGCTTGAAAAATTAGGATTTTCCCGCAACATGCGCGGGTCTTTCCTGAAAGCTGCGTGAGGATCTGTGACGGCGCCTGAGCCAACCATCATCCATCGCCCGGCCCCCGGCGTCGCCGTGGGCGTGTCTGAAGAGATGATCCACACCCTCGTGCATGGCTTCTATGACCGCATCCGTGCGGATGAGGTGCTCGGGCCGATCTTTTCAGCGGAGATCGAGGATTGGGATCCGCATCTCGCCAAGATGTGCGATTTCTGGTCGTCGATGCTGCTGATGACCAAGCGCTACGATGGGCGCCCAGTCCCGGCCCATCTCAGGATTCCCAATCTTGATCGACCGCATTTCGAGCGCTGGCTCACCTTGTTCCGCAGCGCGGCGACCGCGCTGTGTCCGCCGGAAGCGGCGGCGCTGTTCATCTACCGGGCGGAGCGTGTCGCCCAGTCCTTGCAGCTCTCGATTGATTTCCAGCGCGGCGTCCTGCCGCCGCTGAAAGCCCCGATCCGGGCCGACTAACCCTCAGCGTGTCCCTTCGCCGAGCCCCTTCGATGCCCCTGATGCAAGATCGGGCCATGCGACCGGGGCGCAGCCCGGCGCGTCGAGCGGATGCTGGGGATCGAAGAACTGGGCGACGAAACGCTTACCCGTGACCCCGTTCGACTGGTCGCTTGCGAGATAACGGATCGGCCCCACCATGGCCTGCGGCGCCACCAGTTTTGAACGGTCGGGCATGGATTCAAGCGGGATCATGCCCGTGTCCGCCGCGCCGCCGGGGATCACCACATTCACGGTGACGCCGGAATCCCTGAGGTCGTCAGCCCAGCTCGCGGAGCCCGCCTCAAGCCCGGACTTTGTCTGGCCATAGGGCATGTTGCCGCCGCGGATCATGGTCGAGAAGCTGGTGGTGATGTTGACGATCCGGCCCCATTTCCGCTCGATCATATGCGGCGCCGCCGCCCGGGCGAGCAGGAAGGGGCCGCGCAGATTGACTGCGATCATGTTCCACCAGCGTTCAGGATCGGCGTCCCAGAAGCGCAGGGGTTCTTCGATGAAGTTGCGCTTCATATAGACCGGGCCCAGCCCCGCGCAGTTCACCAGCATGTCGAGGTGGCCGAAGGTTGCGATGGCGTGGGCGACGGCGGCTTCGCCCTGTCCCTGATCGCGCACGTCGAGCTGATGGGCGATGACGCGCCCTGCCACGCCCTTCGCCTTGGCTTCAGTCTCGGCCAGTCCCGCCGTGTCGATATCGGCGGCCAGAACTGATGCGCCTGCTTCGGCCAGTCCAAGCGCCATGGCCCGCGCGAGGCCGGTTCCGGCGCCCGTGATGAGGCAGGTCTTTTCGCTGAGATCCATAAGGCCGCTCCCCTTTCGACCACTTCCTTTTCCCTAAGCGTAAGGGGCCGAGCCCCCATTCGGCAAGCGCCGGCGCCACACAGTCGAATTTCTGCAGCTTCACTACTAGCGGTTGTATATTTTTGATGTTACACGTAATTGTAACGGTCACGGATAGAAGTGCTGCCGATACGTAATGTATATGCCGCCCTGATACTGATCGTTTCTGTTTACGTTACGTAATGCCGTAGCGTTCTTTTTACGGGAGTTGACTACATGGCAATATCGAATCGCGGCTTTGCTTCCATGTCGGCCGAACGTCGTCGGGAGATTGCGCGTCTGGGAGGCAAGTCGGTGCCGCGTGATTCGCGCAGCTTCGCGCGCGACCCGGATCTGGCCGCCACCGCTGGCCGCAAGGGTGGGGCCAATGTGCCCAAGGCCAAGCGCTCGTTTTCAGCCGATAACCAGCTCGCCATGGACGCCGGCCGCAAGGGTGGCCTCGTCGCCAGCGCCCGTCGCCAAAAGGCCGCCCAGCCAGAGGCGGAATAGCTTTCCCGTGGCGATGGCCGTCAATGACGCGGCCATCGCCCGGTTTCAGTTGCGCGCACGCATCCGCTAGGGCACAAAGCATCGGTCTGGCGGTTTTCCGCCGGCAGCGGACGTGGCGAAACTGGTAGACGCAAGAGACTTAAAATCTCTCGGGATTCCCGTGCGGGTTCGATCCCCGCCGTCCGCACCAAAAGGACAGGCTCTCAGTCCCGTTTCCTGTAATCATAAAGCCAATCCAGCCGCGACATCATAAGATGCGGGCTGAGGCTGCGCATGGTGAGGTCCCGGGCGAAGGCGAGGGGGCCCCTCATGTGGTAGATCGCGCCCTGTCGGCGCGAGGCGATCACCACATCCGCCGCTCGTTTTTTCCGCGCGCTTTCATAATCGGCCAACGCCGTCTTGACGTCATGGACGCGAAGGAAGGCGCGCCCCAGCGCCCCCGCGTCTTCAATCGCTTGCGCGGCGCCCTGGGCGAAAAACGGCAGCATGGGATGGGCTGCGTCGCCGAGCAGGGCGACGCGCTCCAGCGTCCAGCGCGAGGTCGGTTCGCGGTCGAACAGGGGCCAGCGTTTCCATTCTTTCGCAGCGGCGACCAGCATGCGCGCGTCCCGATGCCAGCGCGAGAAGCGGGGCGACACATCCGAGGGCTTGCCGCTGATGGCCCAGAGGTCGGCGGCCTCCTCGCCGCGCCAACCGTCTTCGGTGATGGCGACGATATTGATCAGCGCGCCATGGCGCAGCGGATAATGAACGAGATGCGCCTTCGGCCCCAGCCACAGGCTCGTTTCAAGTTTGAGCGCACTCTTGGGCGCTTCACTCGCGGGCACGAGGGCGCGCCATGCGGTGCGGCCAGACCAGATCGGTTGATCGGCTGGGCCAAGCCCCAGTTTTGCGCGGATGGGCGAGCGCAGTCCGTCAGCGCCGATCAGCAGGTCCGCTGAAATGCTTCGCGCTTCGCCCTCTTGCTTTATCGCGACCTCGACGCCTGTCGCGGTCTCGGCGAAACCCGTCACCGTGGCGCCGGTTTCGATGGCGATGTCCGGATTTATGGCGCAGCGTTCCAGCAGGGTTTTTTGCAGGTCCGCCCGATGGATCACTGCGGAGGGGGCGCCCCAGCGGGCCTCGGCGATGACGCCCAGCGGAAAAGACGACAGCTCCACGCCGTCGCTCGCCCTGCGGATGCGCAGATGCTCGGGCGTCAGCGCCGCCTGCATGACGTAGTCGATGAGGCCAAGCTCTCCCAGCACCCCCGTCGCATTGGGGGCGAGCTGCAGGCCTGCGCCGGTCTCTTGGATGGTCCGGGCGCGTTCAAGCAGGGTGACGCGCAAGCCGGCGCGGGCGAGGGCGATCGCGGCCGTGAGCCCGCCGATCCCGGCGCCCGCTATGATGGCGTGCAGTTTCTCCGCCATCAGGTCACGTCAGGCGGCTTGCGGGCTCCACTCGCATTCGGCGGGGTCCGAATGGCCATGCAGCGCTGCATCATAGACATAGAGGGTGGAGCAATAGGAGCAGACCGCTTCGTCCGCATCGCCCATGTCGATGAAGATATGGGGATGGTCGAAGGGGGGTAGGGCGCCTATGCACATGAATTCCTTAGCGCCGACGCGCACGGAGCGAACGCCGGGCTGATTGTGGAAATGCGGTGTGGCGTGATCGGCTGCCATGCTCTGTCCCCGAAACTGGCGGATATCGCGGCGCACCATAAAGAAGGCGCGGGCGTTTGGGTAGGGGGCGCAAGTCGTCGCGCCCCCAATCCATCATTGGAAATATTTACGAGCTCGCACCTTCGCCTTGTCGGAGGCGTTGATGGCGCCCAGCGCCGCCTTTTCCAGAGCTTGCGCGCTCACCGGATCAATCTCGATCTTGGCGGCCTCGGCCTCCTTGCGGAAGGCGGGGTCCTGCAACATGTCGGCGAAGGCCTTGCGGATCGCTGCGACGCGGTCCTGCGGCACGCCGGGAGGCATGGCGAAGGGATGGCCAAGGGCGTTGCCAGCGGTCACGATATCGACGACCTGCCGGTCCTCCGGATCCTTGATAAGGTCTTCCAGCGCGGGAGCGTCGTTCAGGTCGGCGGGCTTGGGGCCGGAATATACTAGGACATGGATGTCCTTGTTCGTGACCCATTCTGGCTTCGAGGCGTTCCAGCTCGACCATGAATTATTGCGCGCCGAAACCTCGCCGCGCTCCATGGCGAGGTTGAGCGGGCCGGAGCCGGTATAGCCCATCACCATCTTGAATTTCGTGCCGAGCAGGTCGTTCAACATGACCGGGAAGGTGAGGGTGATGCCGGAGGAGCCGACGCAGCCTGCGATGATTTCGGCCTGCTTCGCCTGTTCGATGGTCGTCACGCCAGTGGTCTTCCAGACCGCCATGGTCTCGACGGTGGGGGCGATGGAGCCGATCCAGTTATATTTCGAGGCGTCGAACTGCACGCCTTCCATGCCCACGGCCTGCGAGGTCGGCAGGCCGTTCTGGATGAGGCCGATATAGGTCCCATCCTTGGGAGCCACCTTGTAAAGATAGTTGGCCATGATCATGCCGGTGGCCCCGGTCATGTTCTGAGCGACTATGTTGGGGTGGCCGGGGATATATGCGCCAAGGTGCTTCGCAACGAGGCGCAGCTGGAAGTCATATTCGCCGCCGGGGCTGACGCCCACCAGCGCATATATGGTCTTGCCCTTGTAGAAGTCCTCGACCGCATCGGCGCGGGCGGCGCAGCTTATGGCGGCGCTGAGGGCGGCCGCCAGACAAAGCGGCTTCAGGATCGACATGTCATTTCCTCCGAGTTCTTGACGCCGCTCTACACAATCGCGCCTCGCTGGCGCAAGTGGCGGTCAGTCTGCGCTTGCCTTGGCCTTTGCGCCAGCTTCGATCTTCTCCAAGGCGTCCACCACCGCATCAAAGGTCAGCAGGGTGGAGGAGTGGCGGGCCTTGTAGTCGCGCACCGGCTCGAGCACCGCGATATCTGCCCATTTGTTTGAAGCGGGCGGGGCGGCGTTCTCCTTCAACATGCGGCGCACGCCTTCGCGGATGGCGCGCAGCTCATCTGGGGTCGAGCCGACGATATTGCGCGCCATGATGGAGGATGAGGCCTGGCCGAGGGCGCAGGCCTTCACATCATGGGCGAAATCGGCGACCTGTCCGTCCTTCAGCACGAGATCGACTGTTACGGTCGAGCCGCAGAGCCGTGAATGGGCCGTAGCGGAGGCGTCCGGGTGCGGCAGGCGGCCAAGCCGCGGTATTTCAGCCGCCAGCTCCAGGATCCGCTTATTATAGACGTCGTTCATCATATCGGCAGGATCTTTCGCATTCATGCGGGATCTATGCTTGGTATATAAGCGAGAAACAGGCGTTTCGAAACCTTCGGGTCAGAAAGCGGCAGCGCCTGAAAATAATATTGTCCGGCCTATGGTCCGGCTGTGGGTTTGTCGCGTATCATCACAAGTCAACAACAGAGCAGGAGGCGCCACGTGGACGCAGTGGTTAAGGCCTTGAACCCTAATTCCAAGCCAATCCTATCACGGGTCCCCGCCACAAGGCCGACCCGCGAAGAAGCAGAGGCCGCTGTACGCGTTCTGCTCCGTTGGGCAGGCGACGACCCATCCCGCGAAGGCCTGCTCGATACGCCAAAGCGCGTCGTGAAAGCCTATGAAGAGCTCTTCAGGGGCTATGAGCAGGACGCCGAAGCCCATCTCGCGACCATTTTCGAAGAGGTCGAAGGCTACGACGACATGGTGCTTGTGAAGGACATTCCCTTCACCTCCCATTGCGAACATCACATGGTGCCCTTCGTGGGCAAGGCGCATGTCGCCTACTTCCCCGCCGAGGGCGTGGTTGGCCTGTCGAAGCTCGCCCGCGTCGTCGAGGTTTTCGCCCGTCGCCTGCAGACGCAGGAAACGATGACGGCGCAGATCACCGATGTGATCGACAATGTCTTGAAGCCTCGCGGGATCGCGGTGCTGATCGAGGCCGAGCATATGTGCATGTCCATGCGTGGCGTGCAGAAGCAAGGCGCCTCCACCATCACCACCCGCTTCACCGGTGTCTTCCGCGACGATCCGGCCGAGCAGGCGCGCTTCTTCAGCATGGTGCGCGGCTTTCGCTGAAGGCTGTTTTGCATCCAGCTGAAAACCGGCTAACGATCAGTATTTAACGATCTCCACCCATCACACCATAAGTGTGGTGGGCTGAGGTCGTTTGATCTTTGCAGTTGAGCTTCAGGACCGACCCATGTCCCTCACCTTCGCCCCGCGAGGCGCTAAACACGAGCTTGAAGAAGGCGCGGGCTTTGCGCCTAAGTTCGATGCCGATGGGCTGATCGTCTGCATCACGACGGAGGCTGTCAGCGGCGACATTCTCATGGTCGCCTATATGAACCGCGAGAGCCTCGCCCTAACGCTCGAAACCGGCGTCGCCCATTATTGGTCGCGCTCGCGCCAGGCGCTCTGGCGCAAGGGCGATACATCCGGACAGACGCAGACTGTCGTCGAGATGCGCACTGATTGCGATCAGGACGCGATCTTGCTGAAGGTCGAGGCGGGTGGCGACGGCAAGGCATGCCATACCGGCCGCCGCTCATGTTTCTACCGGCGCGTGGAGACCAGAGACGGTCTCCATCTCATCGTGGATGAAAGCTGAGCCGCTTCAGGCCGTCGCTATATAGTCCCGCATTGCGCGATGCTCGCTCTCGATCTCGGCGATGCGGTGCTTCACTACATCTCCGATCGATATAAGCCCGGCGAGGCGATCATCCTCCACCACTGGCACATGGCGAAAGCGGCTTTGCGTCATCCGTTCCATGATGTCGATGATGCAGACGCCGCTCGTCGTGGTGAAGACCTCGGCCGTCATGTGACGCGAGACTGCGTCGTCAAGCGCGCTTGCGCCACCCTCGGCGAGGGCGCGGACAATGTCACGTTCGGAGATGATGCCGAGCACAGCGCCGTCAGCGCCGGTCACCACAAGGGCGCCGACGCCCTTATCGTCGAGCAGCCGCGCGGTTTCCTGCAAGGTGCGGTGGGGTTGGGTGGTGAAGACTTCGCGGCCTTTGACCGCAAGTATGCGCGCAACGGTCATGTGGAGCTCCCTGATCTCCGCTTCGTCTTGTCGCAGAGATGAAGATAGCCCTTGGCTGAAGATTGGCAAGCAGGAAGAAGTCTAATGCAGCTCCGTTCCCCCAGACCGCAAGCGCGGCTGATCCATCAATGGAAAGATTAAAAGCCCCGCCAAGAATCCTCCCATATGAGCCTCCCAGGCCACAGGCCCCTCGGAAAAACCTAGCGTCGGAGACATGACGCCGAACAGCACGTTCAACGCCAGCCAGAAGGCCAGAAAGGTGAAGGCGCGAGAGTCTGTAAACACACCGCGTAAGGTTAGGGCAGGCTGCCGATAGGCTTCGTCGCCGCTCGCGACATAGCCGCCGCCCAGCGGACCATGTGACTGGAACACGAATCGCACGCAGGCGCCCGTAAGGCCTGAAACTGCGCCCGAGGCCCCGATCATCGGCAGGAAATCATAGCGATGCAGGCCATAGTGGGCGCCCGCGCCTGCAATGGTGGTTGCGAGGCAAAAGAGGGTGAAGCGCAAGGCGCCGAACCGACGCGCCAGAGGAGCGCCAAAGGCGGCGAGCCATAGGGCGTTCATGCCAAGATGCGTCCAATCGGCATGCAGAAAGCCATAGGTGATGAACGTCCACCATTGCGGCTCGCCATCGCCAAGAAAGAACAGCGCCGCCTGTGTCCGGGAAAAGCTATCAAGCGCGTCCGCCACGCTGTCTGGATCATAAAGCAGGGTGAAGCGCGCGGGCGTGAAGGCGAAGGTCGCCAGCGCCTCGAGGTCCTGCTGATCAGTCAGGACATATTCACGCACGCCATGAATGACGACGAGCGCGGCGATGGCGGCGAGCACAACGCCCGGGAGGTTGAAGATGGGCTGTCTGGGCAAGGGCGTTTCAGTCGATGCGGGTCAGGCCCTTGGCGAACCTCTTCCAGTTGCGCACATAGCCTTCAGCCGACTTGCCGAGCCTCGCGATAGTGGCTTCGTCAAGCTGGCGCACCACCTTGGCCGGGCTGCCGACGATCAGCGACCCGTCGGGAAATTCCTTACCCTCGGTCACCAGCGCATTCGCGCCCACGAGGCAGTTGCGTCCGATACGGGCATTGTTGAGGATGGTGGCGCCCATTCCGATGAGCGTATTGTCGCCAATCGTGCAGCCATGCAGCATGGCGCGATGGCCAATGGTGCAGCCTTCGCCGATATCGAGGGGGGAGCCCATGTCGGTGTGCATCACGGTCCCCTCCTGCACATTGGAGCCGGCGCCGATAGAGATCCATTCATTGTCGCCGCGCAGCACGCAGCCGAACCATATGCCGACATCCTCGGCCAGCCGCACCTTGCCAATCACCTGCGCATCGGGAGCGATCCAGTAGCGGCCCTGTTCCGGCAGGTCGGGCTTTTCGCCATCGAGCGCATAAATTGCCATGGGTGCGGACTCCGCTGAAGGATTGTTGCGTATTCTTGCCGGGAGCGAAACATCATCGTCAAGTTTTAATTGGCAGGTAAATTTCCGCGCTCTCGTGATGCTTGCACTTACGGACGTGGCGCAACCGGCGGCGCGACGGGTTTGCGAAGCATCTCGTCAGCAAACGCTTCGACATTCGCCGTTGATATGCGTGTCTATGATCTTCTGTATGGGCCGGATTGATGAGGACATCGTTAGCCTCTTGCGCTTCGGCGCAGGCGATATGCTCTGCGCATCTACGCGCGAGCGCCAGCAGTGTGAGGGTTGGGTTTGGCAGGCCGGGTCGTTGCAGAACTGCGGTCGCCACAATGCTCATGTTTGGCGTCGCTATTAATCGAAGTCGATGATCTATGACGCGGCCGAAAGGCAGTCCGCCTCCCAGATGGAACGCGTCCATGGCGTGTTCGTGCAGATAAGCACGCTTTTGTTCTTCCGTATTCAGACAAGGAGGCCGTCGAATTTCTATGCCATAGGCGGCCGCAAGCTCATCGAGCAGGTGATAGGCTCGATCGGCTAATTTGATAAATGCATCTTCATCCCTGCGGTTCATTCGCCAATGAATGGCTGCTCGTTGATCGCTTCTCGTCCAGATTTGATTTTGCGAACTTTCCGACGATTCAAACATCAGGGAGACCTGCACCGGCAAGGTCTCGCTCGTATAAAGCCGTTTCCTGACATATCGATCGTAGCCGATCCGAGCGAGCAGCGGTAATGTGGATGTCGTGGCGGCTGCAGTCTTTGCGATCAGATGAAGCGCTGCGCCTTTTTGGCGCAATGAGAGAATTTCTTTTATTTCCTTGTAGGGCGACGCTTCGTCCAGCAGCGGGATGAAGCGTAAGAGTCCACGCGACAAATTATTGCG
>CANGOK010000034.1 GCA_947455285.1 Beijerinckiaceae bacterium
TCTGGCCGAAAGCCCGGCCTGCCTCGTCGCGGGCGAACATGGGCCGGATCGGCGCCTTGAACGCATTCTGGCGCAGGCCGGACGCGCGGAGCTGACCAAGCCGGTGCTCGAGATCAACCCGCGCCACGGGCTCGTGCAGTCTCTGGCGAAGCGCCTCGGCGCCGAGGCTGACAAGGCCCTCGTCGAAGACGCCGCATGGCTGCTGCTTGATGAAGCGCGGCTGATGGACGGCGAGCAACTCGCTGACCCCTCAGCCTTCGCCGCGCGCCTCACCAGAGTGCTCGCCAAGGCGGCGGGCTGAGGTGGAGAGCCTGCTCGACGGCCTGACCCCCGAAACCACCCGCCGGCAAGCCATGCGCTTGCTGGCGGACGCTTTCACGCAAGCCGGGATCGAAGACGCCTCCATCGACGCAAGGCTGCTGCTTTGCGCGGCGGCGGGGTTCGACCATGTGGCGCTCATTCGCGACCCCGACCTGCCCATCGAGGAAGAGACGGCGGAGCTGGTGCTCGCCATGGCCAAGCGCCGCCTCGCCCGCGAGCCGGTGTCGCGCATTCTGGGGCAGCGCAGCTTCTGGAGCTTCGACCTGCTGGTGACGCCTGCCGTCCTCGATCCGCGCCCAGACACCGAGACCGTGGTCGATGGGGCGCTTGAGGTCATGGGCGAGCGGCAAGGCGAGGCCCTCTGTGTTCTCGACCTTGGAACGGGATCGGGCGCCCTGCTCTGCGCTCTGCTCGACGTCTTTCCTCAAGCCAGAGGCCTAGGCGTCGATCTCTCGAAGGACGCCTGCGCCGTGGCGCGCGAAAACATCGCCCGTTGCGAGCTGAACCAGCGGGGGCAGGTGCGGCAGGGGAGCTGGGAGGCGGGCCTGCCCGGCCCCTACGACCTCGTCGTCTCCAACCCGCCCTATATCGAGACCGGCGCGCTGGCGGGCCTCGACCCCGAGGTGCGGCTCCATGACCCCATGCTGGCGCTCGATGGCGGGCCGGATGGGCTGACCGCCTATCGCGACATCGCCGCCCTCCTGCCCGCGCTCGTCGCCCCCCGCGGCTACGCGATTCTGGAGGTCGGGCAGGGACAGGCGCCGGCTGTGGTGGACCTCCTGACCCACCATGGCTTCGCCGATGTGCGCGCAAAGCAGGATCTCGCCGGCGTCGAGCGAGCCGTGATGGGCCGAAAAGCCGAGGCCTGATCCATTTGGATATTTTGCGCCCGCCCCCTTGGCGGAAGGATCGAAAACGATTAGGTTACAAATACGAGATCGCCTTGTATGGGCTGACGCAAACCTCAACAACCGTCGAATAGCGTTCCAAGGTGCTGATTTTTCAGTCCCTTGCAGAATCGTTCCGGTCGAGACCAAACGTTCCCAAGGCGGTCATTTCCAGTTTCGATCTGTGAGAAGCTGATCGAAAGTCGAGCCGGGGCCATCTATGGAGGCCACGGTCCGGATCATACAGGCAGGAGCCGAGGCTCCCCTGTGGCGCAGTTGCGCAGTGATTCGCTTATGGAGAAAGCCCGGCAGGCGAAGCCAAAGCCAGGCCCGAGGACGCACCCAAGGATCTTCGATGAGACCAGGTCAGAATAAGCGCATGCGCGGTCGCAACAACCGCAAGGGTCCCAATCCGCTCACCCGCACCTATGAGTCGAATGGTCCGGACGTGAAAATCCGGGGAACCGCCCATCACGTCGCCGAGAAATATCTGCAGCTCGCTCGCGACGCGCAGTCTTCCGGCGACCCCGTGATGGCGGAGAGCTATCTCCAGCACGCCGAACATTACTTCCGCCTGATCGCCGCCGCGCAACTGGCGCAGGCGCAGGCTCAGATGGGCTACCAGCGCGCCCCCGGCGAGCCGGAGCCGGAGGAGATGGACGACGACGACGATCTGGGCGGGCTTCCTGACCGCTTCGCCTCGCCGCCGGAGCGCTTCTCCCAGCCCCAGCAGCAGGGCTTCGGCGCTCAGCCGCAGCCCTATGGCCAGCCCGCCTTTGGCGGCCAGCAGCCTCAACAGCCGCCAGCCGCGCCCCCGAACCAGCCGCAGCCCTTCCTCGACCGTCCACCCTTTGGCGGCGAGCGTCAGCAGGGCCAGCCCTATCAGGGCGAGCGCCAGCCGCGTCAGGACCGACCCTTTCAGGAGCGGGGCGAGCGTCAGGACCGTAGCGAACGCCAGGGACGCAACCGCTTTGACCGCAACCGCGAAAATCGCCAGCCCCGCGAATTCCGCGGCGACCAGCAGCAACCCCGCGAGGGCTATCGCGAGCCCCGCGCGGAACAGCCCGAGGTTGAAGGCGCGACCGCCCTCCCTTCCTTCATCACCTCCCCGGTGCGCGTGAACGTCACTGAACCCGATGCGCCGCAGCCTGTGATGGGCGAAATGGAGACGCCGCGCCCTGAAGGCGAAGTCGGCGGCTACCACCTGCGCCCGCGTCGTCGGCGCAGGCGCCCCGATGAGGCGGCGCCGGACGCGCCAGCCGAGGGCGATGCGCCCGTCGGCGAGTGATCGCTAAAATCTGAAAGCGCCCCTCCCAACAGAGGGGCGTTTTTCATGGGGAGCGCGGCCCGAAAAGTATGATCGCCGACCCCACGAGGCAGACGAGCCCGCCGATCATGTCCCAGTGATCGGGCCGACCGCCTTCGACGGCCCACATCCAGCCCACCGACGCCACGATATAAACGCCGCCATAGGCCGCGAAGGCGCGCCCGGCGAAATCCGCATCAATGCGGGTCAGCAACCAACCGAATAGCGCCAGCGAAGCCATTCCGGGCAGGAGCAACCAGACCGGCTTGCCAAGGCGCAGCCATGCCCAGAAGGCGAAACAGCCTGCGATTTCGGCCAGCGCGGCGGCGAGGTAGATGGGGAGAGCGAGCATAGGGCTTCGCGCCTAAGACAAAGGGGCGACCGATTGGCCGCCCCTCTTTTTCACATCAATAGAATTTGTCGAAATGCAGCTGGCTCGCAGGCGCCTTGTGGGTGATCGCCATCTTCATGATGGCGTCGGCCATGGGCGGGGGGCCAGCGAAATAGATTTCGAAACTGGCCAGCTTGTCGTCGAAGAGCTCGACCGCGAGATCAGGCACGAAGCCGGTGCGACCGGTCCAGCCAGCCGAATCGGGATTGGCCGTGTCAGACACCGCGCAATGGTAGAAAATGCGCGTGCCGAAGCCCGGCAGGGTCTTCAGGATCGATTCGCCGCAGATGTCGCGCGGCGTGCGCCCGCCATAGATGAAGTGCAGCTTGCGGTCAGGCGATGTCGTCGACGCTGAGAAAGCGCGGGCGATAGAGATCATGGGCGAAAGGCCCGAGCCGCCCGCCATGCAGAGCACATCGCGCGGGGACTCGTCGCGGAAATAGGCCATGCCGTAGGGGCCATCGAGGCCGATCTCGTCGCCGACCTTGAGCTTGTCGAACAGCACGCTGGTCGTTTGCCCGTTCGGCACCCGGCGGATCTGGAAATCCCAATGTCCGGCGTCGCCGGCGTTGGCCATGGAATAGGCGCGGCCGCCTTCAACGCCGGGAACGCCAAGGAGCGCATACTGGCCCGGCAGGAAGCCATTGGGCTTGGCGAGCTCGAAGCGGAACTCGCGAATGTCGTGGGTGATGTCCTCGATGGCGACCAGCTTGCCCGTGGTGCGCGCAGGCAGGAACTGGCTCTTGTATTCCGGCCGCATGGGAACCTTGATCGAGCAATCGCCGAGGGGGCGCGCCTGACAACCGAGATAACGGTTCTTGGCCTTGTCGCGCTGCTCGTTCCAGCCGGGCGGATTTTCGCGCTCGTGGACGACCTCGCCGCTCAGCACTTCCACCCGGCAGTTGCCGCAGGAGCCGACATTGCACTCATAGGGCATGCCGAAGCCCGCACGCAGCGCGGCGCGCAGCAGGGTGTCATGCTCGTCACATTCAAAGCTGATGTTGGCGCTGGGTATGGTGATCTGAGGCATGGTCTCCCGCCAGTCTGATTGCTTTGGTTGAAGGCGCCGTGAGCGAACAGCAGCGCCGCTGGTTGATCCGTATCAAGAAAGGGGGGCGCTTGGAAAGACCACCCCTTCCACTGGCCAAGTCGACTTCCTACATTTGGTCCAAGGCCGCCTGCGGGGGCCAGATCACAGACGCCGGTCTCGCCGCTTCGGGGCGCTTCCGGGGGTCAAGGAGGTAGTCATGAATTTCGAGAAATTCACCGAACGGGCGCGCGGCTTCGTCCAGTCCGCTCAATCGCTCGCCATACGCGAGGGCAACCAGCAGTTCACGCCCGAACATCTGCTCAAGGTTCTGCTTGACGATGAGGAAGGGCTCGCAGCCGGCCTCATCGACCGCGCAGGCGGGCGCTCGCGCGATGCGCTGACGGCGACGGAGCTGGCGCTGAGCAAATTGCCGAAGGTGCAGGGCTCGGGCGCGGGGGGGCTCTATCTTGCGCCCACCACATCGCGCATCTTCGACTCCGCTGAAAAGATCGCGCAGAAAGCGGGCGACAGTTTCGTGACCGTCGAGCGTCTGCTGCTCGCCATCGCCATGGAGAAGAGCTGCGAGGCGGGCAAGATCCTCGCCAACGCTGGCGTGACCGCGCAGGGCCTCAACAAGGCCATTGAAGATTTGCGCAAAGGCCGCACCGCCGACAGCGCCACGGCTGAAAACGCCTATGACGCCCTCAAGAAATATGCGCGCGATCTGACCGAGGCGGCGCGCAACGGCAAGCTCGATCCTGTCATCGGCCGTGATGAGGAAATCCGCAGGGCCATTCAGGTTCTCTCGCGCCGCACGAAGAACAATCCCGTGCTGATCGGCGAGCCCGGCGTCGGCAAGACCGCCATCGTCGAGGGCCTTGCGCTGCGCATCGTCAATGGCGACGTGCCCGAGAGCCTCAAGGACAAGAAGCTTCTCGCGCTCGACATGGGCGCGCTGATCGCGGGCGCGAAATATCGCGGCGAGTTTGAAGAGCGTCTCAAAGCCGTTCTCACGGAAGTGACCTCCGCTGAAGGCGGCATCGTGCTCTTCATCGACGAAATGCACACGCTCGTTGGCGCAGGCAAGGCCGATGGCGCGATGGACGCTTCGAACCTGCTCAAGCCCGCTCTGGCGCGCGGCGAACTGCACTGCATCGGCGCCACCACGCTCGACGAATATCGCAAGCATGTGGAGAAGGACGCGGCGCTGGCGCGGCGCTTCCAGCCGGTGTTCGTCTCCGAGCCCACGGTCGAGGATACGGTTTCAATACTGCGCGGGTTGAAGGAGAAATATGAGCTGCACCACGGCGTGCGCATCACCGACTCGGCCATCGTTGCGGCGGCGACCTTGTCGAACCGCTACATCTCCGATCGCTTCCTGCCGGATAAAGCCATCGACCTTGTGGACGAGGCGTCATCGCGCCTGCGCATGCAGGTCGACTCCAAGCCCGAGGCGCTCGATGAATTCGACCGTCGCATCATCCAGCTCAAGATCGAACGCGAAGCGCTGAAGAAGGAGACTGACTCGGCCTCGCGCGACCGGCTGGTCAAGCTTGAAAGCGAACTAAGCGAACTCGAAGAAAAATCGGCTTCGCTCACGGCGCGCTGGCGCGCGGAGAAGGACAAGCTCGGTCAGGCGCAAAAGCTCAAGGAGCAACTTGAGCAGGCGCGCATGGAGCTCGCCAATGCGCAGCGCAAAGGCGATTACGCGGAAGCCGGCCGAATTTCCTACGGCGTCATTCCCGACCTCGAGAAAAAGCTAGCCGACGCTGAGGTGGAAGAAGGCGGCGCGCTCGTTGAAGAGGCGGTCACCGCCGACCATGTGGCGCAGGTCGTCTCGCGCTGGACGGGCGTGCCTGTCGACAAGATGCTTGAAGGCGAGCGCGACAAGCTGCTGAAGATGGAAGAGGAGATCGGCAAGCGCGTCATCGGCCAGAAGGAAGCCGTGCGCGCGGTTTCGACCGCCGTGCGCCGCGCACGCGCAGGCTTGCAGGATCCCAACCGGCCCATCGGCTCCTTCATGTTCCTCGGGCCAACTGGCGTGGGTAAAACCGAACTGACGAAGGCGCTCGCGTCCTTCCTCTTCGATGACGAGACCGCCATGGTTCGGATCGATATGTCCGAATATATGGAGAAGCATTCGGTCTCGCGTCTGATCGGCGCGCCTCCCGGCTATGTCGGTTATGAGGAAGGCGGCGCGCTCACTGAAGCGGTTCGGCGCAGGCCCTATCAGGTCGTGCTTTTCGACGAGATCGAGAAGGCCCATCCAGACGTCTTCAACGTGCTCTTGCAGGTGCTTGATGACGGGCGCCTGACCGATGGTCAGGGCCGCACCGTGGACTTCCGCAATGTGCTGATCATCATGACCTCGAACCTCGGCGCCGAATATCTCGTCATGCAGAAGGAAGGCGAGGATTCAGCCGCAGTGCATGACGAAGTGATGCAGGTGGTGCGCGCGAAATTCAGGCCTGAATTCCTGAACCGCATCGATGAGATCATCCTGTTCCACCGGCTGCGCCGCGAGGACATGGGCGCCATCGTCGACATCCAGATGAAGCGCCTGCAGCGCCTGCTGGAGGATCGCAAGATCAGCATCGATCTTTCCCCCGCCGCGCGTCACTGGCTTGCGGATAAGGGCTATGACCCCGCCTATGGCGCGCGCCCGCTCAAGCGCACCATCCAGAAGAATGTGCAGGACCCCTTGGCCGAGCGCATTCTGGCGGGCGACGTGCATGACGGCGAGAACGTTTGCATCGACGCCTTGAACGGCAAACTCATCATTGGCGACGAGCCAGTGGAGGATGAAGCGCCGGCTGAAAAGCCAACAGCGGGAACCATCGTGCCCTTTCCCAAGGGCGCATGAAGAAAGCGACGATTAAAATGCGAAGGGCGGCCGATGGGCCGCCCTTTTTGTTACGAATGTGAAATTGATCAGGCGAGCCAGCCGAAATAGAACGCCGTCAGCAAGAAGACGCCCATGAGGCCGCGGTAGATGACAAAGGGCCAGGAGGAGAAGCGCTCCAGAAGATGCATGAGGCTCCAGATCGCCACGAAGGCTGAAAGCGACGCGACAAAGAGGCCGACGGAAAGAACCGCCCAGCCCTGCGCATCAAGATTCGCCTTCCACAGCTCGTGAAATTCCTTGAGCCCTGCGAGCGCAATGGCGGGCAGGCCGAGCAGGAAAGAGAAACGCGCGGCCTCATCGCGCTTGAGGCCAAGAAACAGGGCCGCCGTGAGCGTGGAGCCCGAGCGTGAAATGCCGGGGATGAGCGCGCCGACCTGCGCGAGGCCGACGATCATCGCGTCCTTCAGGCTCACATGATCGAGCGTGCGCTTGTGGCTCGCCTTGCGCTCGGCGATGGCGAGCAGGATCGCCATGACGACGCAGGAGGCGCCGATGACCGGCAGCGTGCGCAGCGGTGAGCCGCAGGTGTTGAGCAGCTTCGACATGGCGAGGCCGAATACGCCGATTGGGATGGTGGCGAGGCCGATCCAGATGACGAACCGGAAATTCCAGTCATTGAAGTCGCGCCGCGCGACGGCTTTCACGGAGCCTACGGCAAGCTCGCGCATGTCGCGCCAGAAGTAACTGATGACCGCCGCAAGCGCCGCCATCTGCATGGCGGCTGAAAAGGCGGAGCCGGGATCCTGCCAGCCGAGCAAGGCGGGCACGATGCGCATGTGAGCGGTCGATGAGATCGGCAGAAGTTCGGTTATGCCCTGCACCACGCCAAGCACCGCGACCTTGGCGTAGCCAAGCGCCACAAAACCCGTATCGACGCCCTGCGTGCAAACCTCAGCCATCATCATCCCCGGTTTGGACGCCGCGCGATTCGCAGCACGGCTGAATCCTGTTTTTCAGACAAGCAGCCCTGAATCAATCCATCTTTGCACGACGAATCGCCGCGTTGAGCTCGCCGCCAAAAACAAAGATCGTGGCGAGAGCGCTCAGGAACAGCAGTGCAATCATGACCGAAGCAAGGCCTGCATAGGTCGCCGAATAGTTGCTCGGAAATTTCTCAAGATAAAAGCCGAAGGCGAAAGCGAAGAGGAAGGACAGGACCAGCGTGAAGAGAACGCCAGGCCAGATCTGGCCAAGGCTTCGCTCATGGC
This sequence comes from Beijerinckiaceae bacterium, assembly GCA_947455285.1. Lineage (GTDB taxonomy): Bacteria > Pseudomonadota > Alphaproteobacteria > Rhizobiales > Beijerinckiaceae > Terripilifer. The sequence continues at coordinate 8,049 of CANGOK010000034.1, forward strand.
AGGGCAACCATTTATGGGCGATGATCAGCGCCCCCAGAAGCGCCAGCGTGACGACGCCAAGGCGCACGGGCGCCAGCGCCTTCCAGAGCGGCGCAAGGCCGGGCGCCCATTCGGAGAGCGCGGCCAGAACAAGCGGCGCCAATACGACCAGCAGAGCCAGGGCAAGCAAGGACATTGCGCCCACAAGCACGAAGCCGACCGATTCAAGCCGCAGCAGATACCAAGGGCGTTCCTCTTTCTCGCCATAAGCTCGGTTGAGCCCAATGCGCAAAGCCTCGACTCCGCTTGATGAAAAATAAAGCGCCAGCACAACACTGATCGTAAGCAGACCGCTTCGGCTCTGGACCAGCACGTTATGAATTTCGGTGATGAGCGGCTTGGCCACTGACGGGGGCCAGGATTCAAGAAGCGCCTCGGCCGCCTGATCGGCCAGTTCCTGCGAACCGAACAAGCCGCCTAAAGCGGTCGCGAAGATGAGAAATGGAAAAAGCGAGGTCAGCGTCGACAAAGCGATATGGCTGGAGATGGCCCAACCATCGCTGCCTTGAAAGTGATCATAAGCGTCAAGCGGAACCGCTATCCATTTTTTCATCCGGCTCCATTTAGAGCCGCGTCGAGATCCGCATAGAGATCATCCACATCCTCCACGCCTACCGATAGGCGTAGCAGATCGGGCGGACATGGCGAGCCAGCGCCTTCGATCGAGGCGCGATGTTCGATGAGGCTTTCAACGCCGCCTAATGATGTCGCACGTTTCCATAACCGCACCCGCGCAGCCGTCGCGATGGCGTGCTCCACGCCGCCCTTTGCGCGGATCGACAACATGCCGCCAAAGCCGCCCTGCATCTGCGCGCAGGCGAGCGCGTGCTGGGGATGGCTCGGCAGGCCGGGATAAAGCACGGCGGCGACATGGGCATGCTTTTCAAGCCGCTTCACAAGCTCCAATGCGCTGGCGCAGGCTGCGCGCACCCGCAGGTCAAGGGTGCGCATGCCGCGAATGAGGAGATAGGCTTCGAAGGGGCCTAAGATCATGCCATGGGAGGCGCGGATGCGTTGCAGACTCGCCCACGTGTCATCAATCTTGGCCGTGACAAGCGCGCCTGCGATGACGTCGGAATGACCGTTCAGATATTTCGTCGCCGCATGCATGACGATGTCGGCGCCAAGCTCAAGCGGGCGCGTCAGCAAAGGCGTCGCGCAGGTCGAATCGACCGCCACTCGGGCGCCAGCCGCATGGGCAACTATTACGATAGCGGCGATGTCTGAAATTTCCCACAGGGGGTTGGATGGCGTCTCCAGCCAGACAAGCTTTGTGCGCCCCGGGCGCAGCGCCGCCGCCACCGCGCTTGTGTCGGCGGCATCGACGAAAGTGACCTCAAGCCCATGCCGCACGCCTTCTGTCGCGAGCCAGTTGCGCAGCGCCCAATACATGACGCGAGGCGCAATGACATGGTCGCCAGGAGAGAGGGTCGAGAAAACCGCAACTGCGGCCGACATGCCCGAACCCAGCACCATGGCGGCGGCGCCGCCCTCCAGCTGCGCTATGATCGCCTCGGCCTCGCGCACCGTCTCATTGTCAGCGCGGCCATAGACATTGCCCGAACGGTACTGATTGTCTTCGTCGCGCTGATAGGTCGTCGACACGTGAATCGGCGGCACGATGGCGCGGCTCTCGGGGTCGATCTTGCCGAGGGCCTGAGCGAGAAAGGTGCGCGGTTTCCATTGCGACATATGGTTGATCCTGACCTGACGGATGTGAACAGCTATATAGAAAACACAGGCCCATTACGACTCGACGGTGCGATATGGAGCAGGATTTGAAAAGCAATGATTGGCGCCGCCATGCGGCCATCGCCGTGGTGGCGGTTTTCGGCCCGAGCTTCATCGCGAGCAAGGTGACGATCGCCAATATACCGAGCTGGTATGTCGATCTGCAAAAGCCATGGTTCACGCCGCCCAACTGGGTCTTCGGCCCCGTATGGACCCTGCTCTATGCGGGACTAGCCTTTGCGCTCTATCGCATCCTGCGCATGGAGGCGCAGACGCCGGGGCGCAGGCGCGCCCTCATCATCTTCGCCATTCAAATGGCGCTGAATACGAGCTGGTCCCTCGCCTTTTTTGGGCTCCATAGCCCTGCGCTGGGACTTATCGTGATCGTCCTGCTCTGGCTGGCGATCGTGGTGAACATGATCGCGTTCAGACGGCTCGATGCGCCCGCCGCATGGCCATTCGCGCCCTATCTTGCGTGGGTGAGTTTCGCGGCGGCGCTGAACTTCGCGATTTTCGCGCTGAACTAAATCTTTCGCCCGCGCTCAAGCACAAAGACGGCCTGTTCGCCGAACAAGTTCCACACCCACCAGGGGGCGGAGACGCCCACAGAGGCGCCTGCGCTGTCGAGCGCCACAGCGCGTTCGATCTTCGCGTCGATTTCTTCGGTCAGCGCGACGAAATCACGGATCGTGCAGAAGTGGATATTGGGCGTGTCATACCAGCTGTAGGACAGGTTCTTCGTGATGGGCATGCGGCCGCGCGTTGCGAGCTGCCAGCGAATGCGCCAATGGCCGAAATTGGGGAAGGACACGATGGCGCGGCGGCCGATGCGCAGCATCTGCTCAAGCACGCGCCTCGGCTGGCGCGTCGCCTGCAGCGTCTGCGAGAGAATAACATAATCGAAGGCGTCGTCAGGATAATCGACAAGGTCCGTGTCCGCATCGCCCTGAACGACGAAAAGCCCTTTGGCCACGCAGTCGTTCACGCCGCGTTGAGAGAGCTCGACGCCGCGCGCATCCACATCGCGCGTCTCGGCAAGAAGGCGCAGCAGTTCACCATCGCCGCAGCCGACATCGAGCACGCGCGCCCCGCGCTCCACCATCTGCGAAATCATCAGAAGATCGACGCGGGCGGCGGACATGGCGGCCCGCTCCTGTTCGAAGACCGAGGCCATCAGCGCGCCCCCATGAGGCCGCGCGCACGCGCCGCTGAATCCAGAAAGCCCCGCATGGCCGCGAAGAGATCGGGCTCGTCGAGAAGGAACGCATCGTGGCCCTTGTCGGTCTCGACCTCCACGAAGGACACCGGCGCGCCGCCTGCGTTCAACGCATGAACCACTGCGCGCGACTCGCTTGTGGGGAAGAGCCAGTCAGAGGTGAAGGAGACGACGCAGAAGCGCGTCTTCGTTCCCTTGAAGGCCTTCGCCAGCGAGCCATAGTCTTCCGCGATGTCGAAATAATCCATGGCGCGGGTGACGTAGAGATAGGAGTTCGCATCGAAGCGTTCGACGAAGCTTGAGCCCTGATGACGCAGGTAGCTTTCAATCTGAAAGTCCGCGTCGAAGGAGAAGGTCGGCGCCGCGCGGTTCTGCAATTTGCGTCCGAACTTGCGCTGCAGGGCCTCGTCCGAGAGATAGGTGATATGCGCGGCCATGCGCGCCACCGCGAGCCCCTTGAGCGGACGCACGCCATGGTCGAAATAACGCCCGGCCCGCCATTCGGGGTCGGCCATGACAGCCTGTCGTCCGACCTCATGGAAAGCGATGTTTTGTGAAGAATGCCGCGCGGCGGCGGCGATCGGCAGGGCGCTGAAGACCCGCTCAGGATAGGAGGCCGCCCATTGCAGCACCTGCATGCCGCCCATGGAGCCGCCAGCGACGCAGAAAAGCTGATCGATGCCGAGCCGGTCGATGAGCATGGCCTGCGCACGCACCATGTCGCGGATCGTCACGACAGGCAGGTCGAGGCCCCAGGGGCGCCCGGTCGCCGGATTGATGGAGGCGGGGCCGGTGGTGCCCATGCAGCCGCCGAGCACATTCGAGCAGATGACGAAGTAGCGGTCGGTGTCGATGGGGCGGCCGGGGCCGACCATGATCTCCCACCAGCCGGGCTTGCCCGTCACCGGATGCACATTGGCCACATGCTGGTCGCCGGTGAGGGCGTGGCAGATGAGGACGGCGTTGGATTTCGCAGCGTTCAGCGTCCCATATGTCTGGTAGGCGATTGTGAAGGGGGCGAGATCGACGCCCGCGTCCATCCGCAAAGGCTGATCGGGGCCGAAATGCGCCACCTCGCTCTGGGGCGCATGGACTTCCCGCAATCGCAAATCATCAGCCGCTGCAAACGAGGACATAGGTGGACCCGTACGGGTTCGTTCTTTTTGCCGAACGAAGGGACTGTTTTATAGGTGTCGCTTTCCTTGGGAGTCAAGCTTGTGCGATTGGGGCGCCCTTTCGGAATCCTTTGCCAAGAACCCCTCGGCAAGGCTAAACAGACGGGCTTTCCTCACGTCCTGCGGATTTATCATGGCTGAGCGTCGCCCCGAAGAGCTATTGGCGGACCTGCGGGTCGACATCGACCGGATCGATGCGGCCATGCATGAGCTGTTGATCGAGCGCAGCGCCATCATCGACACGCTGATCGCCATCAAAGCGAAGCAGGGCGGCGGCTCGGCCTTCCGGCCCGGGCGCGAGGCCTCGATGATGCGCGCCATGGCCCTGCGCCACAAGGGACTGCTGCCGCTGGAGACGGTGGAGGGCATCTGGCGCATCATCATCGCCACCTTCACCTATGTGCAGTCGAATTACTCGGTCCATGCCGATGTGGCGGCCGGCGACGCGGCCATGCGTGATTCCGTGCGCTTCCACTTCGGCTTCACCGTTCCCTTCATCATCCACCACGGCCCCGCCGCAGTCATCGCGGGGGTTGCGGCCTCCGAGGGCGACCTTGGCATGGTGCGCATCGAGGGCGGGCCTTCGGGCGCGGCCTGGTGGAGCGACCTTGCCGGGGAAAACGCCCCCAAGATCATCGCCCGCCTGCCCTTCGTGGAGCGGCCGGACCACCCGGCGGGGATGCCCATTTTCGTCATCTCGAAGCCTCTGGCGGAAGCCGCCGCCCGCGATGTGCTGATCCGCGCCGTCGTCATCGACCGCTGGCGCGAGCCCATCCATGGCGCCCTGAGCGCCCTTGGCGTTGAGGTGCTGGGCAGCGCGGCCGAGGGCATGGGCCTGTCGCTGCTGGTCGCCACCCCCGGCGACGTCACCATCGAGGCCCTGCGAAACGCCTTTACGGGCGCGGGCGTCGGCGATATCCGCATTCACGAAGCGGGCAGCCATGCCGCGCGGTTCGATTTCCCGACCCATCGCGCCGCGCTTCCGCCCGCCTGATTCAGCAAACACGAGTTAAGCCCATGAACCCGAACCGCCCCGTCCCGCGCCACAGCGTCATGGAGATCGAGGCCTATGTGCCCGGCAAGAGCGGCGCGCCCGGCGCGATGAAGGTCTACAAGCTCTCGTCGAACGAGACGCCGCTTGGACCCTCGCCCAAGGCGATCGCCGCCTTCCGTGAAGCGGCGGGCAGCCTTGAGCTTTACCCCGATGGATCGGCCACGCGTCTGCGCGCCGCCATTGGCGAGCGACACGGACTTGATCCCGAGCGCATCGTCTGCGGCAATGGCTCGGATGATCTGCTGCATCTCATCGCCTCGGCCTTCGTAGGCGAGGGCGATGAAGGCGTGTTCACCGAACATGGGTTTCTGGTCTACCGCATCGCGATCCTCGCCGCTGGCGGCGTCCCGGTCGTGGTGCCCGAGACCAACCTGACGGCGGATGTCGACGCCATTCTGGCGGCGGTGACCCCGCGCACGAAGATCGTCTTCATCGCCAATCCCAACAACCCGACCGGCACCTATCTGCCGCTCGCGGAGGTCAAGCGCCTCCATGCGGGCCTGCCCTCGCATGTCGTTCTCGTGCTCGACCACGCCTATGCGGAATATGTGACGCGCGAGGATTATTCGAACGGGCTCGAGCTTGCGACGGAATATCCCAATGTCGTGGTGACCCATACCTTCTCGAAGATCCATGGCCTTGCGAGCCTGCGCATCGGCTGGGCCTATGGGCACCCCGAAGTTTGCGACGCGTTGAACCGTATTCGCGGCCCATTCAATGTGAATGGCGCAGCGCTGGAGGCGGGCATTGCGGCCGTCGGCGACGTCGAACATGTCAACGCCGCCATCGCACACAACGACCGCTGGCGCAGCTGGCTTGAAACCGAGATCGGCAAGCTCGGCCTCAAGGTGACGCCGAGCGTGGGCAACTTCGTGCTGATTCATTTCCCTCCGACGCCCGGCAAGAGCGCGGGGGATGCCGATGCATTCCTGTCGAGCCGCGGCCTCGTGCTGCGCCGAGTGACCTCCTATGGCTTGCCCAATGCGCTGCGCATGACAGTCGGCGCCGAAGAGCCAAACCGTCTCGTCGTGCAGGCGTTGGCTGATTTCGTGGCCGGGAAGGCGTGATCATGTCCGACCGTCTGGGCCCTGCTCTTTCTGAGCCCATCTTCAAGCGCATCACGATCATCGGCCTTGGCCTGATCGGCTCCTCCATCGCGCGCGCGGCGCGGCGCATGAATGCGGCTGGCGAGATCGTCGCGGCTGACGCATCGCCTTCTGTGCGCGCGCGGGTTCAGGAGATCGGCATCGCCGACAAGGTGGAGGCGGAGCTCGCCGACGCCGTGAAGGATTCTGATTTCGTCGTGCTCTGCGTGCCCGTGGGCGCCAATGGCGCGGTGGCTGAGGCGATTGGCCCGCATCTGAAATCGGGCGCCATCGTCTCCGACGTCGGCTCGGTTAAAAGCGCGGTGGTTGGCGCAGTGGCGCCGCATCTGCCCGCAGGTGTCGGCTTCGTGCCTGCACATCCGGTCGCGGGCACTGAACATTCAGGTCCGGACGCGGGCTTCGCTGCGCTCTTTTTCGGCCGCTGGTGCATCCTCACGCCGCCCGAAGGCGCGGATGCCGATCATGTGGCGAAGGTCCAGAGCTTCTGGCGCGCCATCGGCTCTAATGTCGAAGTGATGACGCCAAGCCACCATGATCTCGTGCTCGCCATCACCAGCCATGTGCCGCATCTCATCGCTTATAACATCGTCGGCACGGCGGCGGATCTTGAAGAGGTCACGCAGTCCGAAGTGATCAAATTCTCGGCGGGCGGCTTTCGCGATTTCACGCGCATCGCGGCGTCCGATCCCACGATGTGGCGCGACATCTTCCTGCATAACAAGGACGCTGTCCTTGAGATGCTCGGACGCTTCAACGAGGATCTCGCAGCGCTTCAACGCATGATCCGCTGGGGCGATGGCGATGGGCTCTTTGAGCTCTTCACACGCACCCGCGCCATCCGCCGCGGCATCATCGAGCAAGGTCAGGAAACCGCCTCGCCCGACTTCGGCCGCCGCGCCGCTGATCAGTAAAGCGGGCTCAGGATCACGGGCAGATGCAGCGGGCCGATTGAGGCGCGCCCACGCTCAAGATTGACTGGCAAGCGCAGCGCGTTGGCGCCGCCAGAGGCGAGCGGACCGAGATTGAAGCCCATGCGCTGCAACACTGGCGCAAAGCCCGTAAGCTGCAAATCCATGCGGCCCGCAAGGCGATGCGCATCGTCGAGGCGGAGAGCGCCACTCGCCTCGACCCGCGTATCGCCCTTCGCGAATTTAAGATCGCGAACCTCCACATTGCCGCCAGCGAGGCGCCAGCGCTCCAGCGCCTGCGGGGCGCTCGCCGCACGGGCCGCATCGACTTGAAGAACCGTCGCTGCGAAGAGCGCATCGACTGGTCCCGCGACGCCAGTGGCGACGTCAAGGACAGGCGCATCGAGCCTCGTCAACTTGACCGCAAAATCGAAGGCTGACGCAGCTGCATCGCGATCAGGATTGGGTCGCAGATGCGCTTCAAAACCGTCAGCTCTAAATGTGACGGGCGCCGCCTCCTTTGCTGTAACGCGCAGGACCGGCGCTTCAATTTCAAGCGAATGACGATCGAGCGCGCCCTGACGGATGCGATGACTGACGCGTAGATCTTTCCAGGCGAGCGACAGATCAAGCGATCCATCCCGTGACTTGAAAACAAAGGGCGAGCCGACTTCAGCCAGCACCAGCGAGGGGTTGTAGAGATTGGCGGCGGCCAATACGTCGCCCGTCGACCCCAAACCTTCAAGCGCGCCCACCCGCCCGGTGAAGCTTGGCGATGCGCAGCGCACTTCAAGGCGGAACGGATAGCCCCCGACGCTGCGCGAAGGACAGGACCATTGACGGCCAAGGGCGCGCTCCTGCTCGAACCAATTGTCGAGCCCGGTCTGCGTCATTCCCGCTGCGACGTTCCAGAAAACAGACCAGCCGACCGCCGCCACGCCCAGGGCGGCGAGCGGCAGATAGAGCTTCCATCTCGTGGGGCGCGGCGGTTTGGTCGTTTGATCGGTCATGCCGTGGGGTTCCAGTGATGATCCCAATATTTTATATCGATTGGGGCGATGAAATGACACGGTCACGATGACAGACGAAAGTGAACTCTGGGTGTTCGGCTATGGCTCGCTCATGTGGCGGCCGGGCTTTTCCTATGTCGAGCGACATCTGGCGACCGTGCATGGCTACCATCGCTCGCTCTGCGTCTACTCCCATGTGCATCGCGGCACGGCGACACGCCCGGGCCTCGTGCTCGGCCTTGACCGGGGCGGCTCTTGCCGGGGCGTCGCCTTTAAGGTGGCGGCTGAGGAGCGCGACGCGACCATCGCCTATCTGCGCGAACGCGAGCAGGTGACCATGGTCTATCGCGAGGTCGTGCTGCGCACGCGGCTTGACGATGGACGCAATGTAAGGGCGATCGTCTACATCGTCGACCAGCGCCACGGGCAATATGCGGGACGATTGCCGCAGGAGGAGATTCTGCGATTGGTGCGGCAGGGCGTTGGCGTGTCAGGCCGAAACCCGGCCTATGTCGCCGCCACCCACGATCATCTGACGCAGATCGGCGTCAGGGATGCGCAGCTCGCCGCCATAGCGGTGCGCCTCGGCGCCGACGAAGCCCTGCCCTGATCAAACGGGCTCGCTCTCTGTGGGCACGGGGAAGGCGGCCTTCAGCGCAGGGTGACGCGCCAGCGCTTCTTCGGTGAGCCTTGTGCTGGCGGTCTCGATCTGATCGGACAGCAGGCGCATGAAGGACTTCTTGTCCATGCCAGGCGGGATCGGCGGCATGAACTCAACCACGATCGTGCCGGGACGACGCAGGAACTGACGCCTCGGCCAGAACAGCCCGGAATTCAGTGCAGCAGGCACGCAAACGACGTCGCAGGAGCCATAGATGGCGGCGACGCCGGGTTTGTAGGACGGCGGGGCGTGAACGGGCCGACGCGTGCCTTCAGGAAAGACGATGATCTGGCGACCCTGCTCGAACAGGGCGCGGGATTTGCGCACCGCCTGCATAAGCGCCGAACCGCCGCGCGCGCGGTCGATGACGATTTGCTGGGAGCTGATCAGCATCCAGCCGAAAAAGGGGATGAAGGTCAGCTCGCGCTTCAGCAAGAAGGAATAATCCGGGCAGAAAAGCGTGAGGGCGAAAGTCTCCCAGACCGACTGATGCTTCGCCGCAAGGATGAAAGGCCCCTTGGGCACATTTTCAACGCCGCGAAACTCGACGCGGACGCCGCAGATGACGCGCAACAACCAGATCGAAACCCGCGCCCAGGTGCGCGCGAGCAAAAAGACGCCATGTCGGCCGAAGAACATGACGGGTGCGCCAAACACCACCAGCGCGAAGAGCACGATGTAGAAGGCGATGTTGAAGATGAGCGAGCGAAGAAAAAGCATTCCGTTCTGATGCCCCAAGCCGCGCCCCTTGGAAAGAGGGCGATCAGCGTCCCTGTAAAGAAAGCGCCGTCGGCGGAGGTTCGGTTGGCCGCCCCCGAAACGCGATGCGCGCGATCGCCGCGAGATATTTCACATATTCTCCAGCCCACAAGCGCGCCACACCGACATCGTTCCACCATGCGCCATGACGCAGCCGGCCGGTGACGACAGGGAATGGGATCAACTCCGTGCCAGGCAATTCATGGCCAAGCTCGGCCAGAGCCCTGGGCATATGATAGTTGGATGTGACCACGATGACCGGACCACGCAA
>CANGOK010000035.1 GCA_947455285.1 Beijerinckiaceae bacterium
TATCGCGACTTGAAGACGATCATCGCTGTCGCAAAGCCACGCGCGCCGGGGCTGCGCCGTCTTATGCGCATGGCGAAGATCGTCGAATTTCGCGGCAAGGATGAGCTTTCGAAATTCCCTGTGGTGCGCGGCCGCGATATGGCGCTGCTGCGTGAGCAAGAGCCTCCCTTCGGCGGGTTGAACGCGACGCGTCCAGGTCTGCTGCGGCGCCTGTTTCCGAATGTTCTCGAAGGTCACGCGAAAGACTGGTGGGGCGCTGCGCGCGCCATGCATGCAGCGGGCTTCACGCGCGGCGACATCATTCTGAACTGCTTCTCCTATCACCTCTCCACCGCTGGCCACATGGTGGAGAGCGGCGCGCAGGTTCTGGGCTGTGCGGTCATTCCCGCAGGCTCATCCTCCATCGAGCGGCAACTCGACGCCATCGAAACCCTGCGGCCCAACGCGTTCTGCGGCAAGGCGGCCTTTCTCGATCTTCTGTTGCAGAAGGCTGCGGAACTGCGCCGCGACGTCTCCTCGATCAAGAAGGCCTTCGTCTTCGGCGCGCCGCTTTCGCAACATCTGCGCGCGAGCATCGAGGCGCGCGGCGTTCGCGTGCGTCAGGGCTTTGCGACCAATATGCTCGGCGTCATCGCCTATGAGACCGATGACGCTGATGGCGCACTCAACGAGGGCATGATCGTCAACGAGGGCGTCATTCTCGAAATCGTGCGGCCCGGCGCCGATGAACCGGTGGCTGCAGGCGAGATTGGCGAGGTCGTCGTCACGCGCCTCAACCTCGATTGCCCGATGCTGCGCTATTCCACTGGCGACCTGTCGCGGATCATCCCCGGCGCCTCGCCTTGCGGGCGCACCAATATCCGCATTCAGGGCTGGCTCGGCCGCGCCGATCAAGCGGCCAATGTGGCCGACCGCACCCTGCTGCCCTCACAGGTGATCGACATCGGCGCCCGTCACAAGGCCGTGCAGCGCCTGCGACTGGTGCTGCGTAGTGGAAACGCCAAGGAGGCGCTGGTGCTGCGCGCCGAGGCGCCCCGCGACGACAAGGGTCTCGTCAACGAACTCGGAGCCTCGCTCAGGGATGTGACCGGCCTCGACGGCGCCGTGGAGATAGTGGCCCCGGGCGCGCTGCCCGATGATGACAAGCTGATCGTCGACGAACGCGCGCCTGCGTGATAATCGGCGCTCATGGCGCAGATCCCCAATGTCCTCTCCATCGCAGGCTCCGACCCATCGGGCGGGGCTGGCATACAGGCTGACCTGAAGACATTCGCGGCGCTTGGCTGCTACGGCATGGCGGCGATCACCGCGCTCACCGCGCAAAACACGCGCGGCGTGACTGGCGTGCATCTGCCAGACGCCGCTTTCGTCGCCCGCCAGATCGACGCAATCTTCGATGACATTCGGGTCGACGCCGTGAAGATCGGGATGCTCGGGACAGGCGCCATCGTGGAGGCCGTCGCCGATTGTCTGGCGAGGCGCGGGGCCCGCAATATCGTGCTCGACCCTGTTTTGGTCGCAACCAGCGGCGACAGTCTTGGCGCCCCTGACGTCGTCGAGGCCATGCAGCGGCGGCTTATGCCTCGTGCGCGCGTCGTCACGCCCAATATCCCTGAAGCCATGCGCTTCACTGACATGCAAGAGCCGCGCGATCTCTTGGACCTCGCCGCCATGGCGCAGGAGATGATGAAACAAGGCGCGCGCGCTGTTCTGGTCAAGGGCGGCCATATGGTCGGCGATGACGCCAGCGATGTGCTGTTCGAAGACGCGGACAGCCGCACATTCACGCAGCCGCGCATCGCCACCAACAACACCCATGGCACCGGCTGCACCCTGTCCTCAGCCATCGCTTCGGAACTCGCCAAGGGCGCGGATTTGCCCGAAGCCGTGGAGCGCGCCAAGGCCTATCTCACACAGGCCCTGCACAGCGCCTCAAAGCTTGATGTCGGCCGCGGACATGGGCCCGTGAACCATCTTTGGCCGCTCAGCGGAAAATGATGCGTCCTTCGACGCGCGATGAAATCTCTTTCACCTTGCGCGCATAGGCCATCACGTCATTGGCGACGAGCCGGTCGCCATAATCTTCCGTCGCGGCGGGATCGCGCAGCGCCGTATAGCCATCGCCCCCGCGCACCATGAAATCATAGGTCGCGAGCTGATAGGTTCGCGCGGGATCAAGCGCCTTGCCATCGACTTCGATGGAGACGACACGCGATCCCGCCGGCGCATTGGCGTCAGCGACGATCTTGAGCCCCGAGACCTGCGGGAAACGTCCCGCGCCAATTTGCGACAGGCCATTCTCAATCGCCGCGCGCACCTGCGCGCCCGTCACTTGCGTCAGCACGGTTTTCGAACCGAAGGGCAGTTCGGCGAGAATATCGCGACGCGTCAGGCGATGGCCTGCGGCATACTGCCGGTTGCCTCTGATGCTGCCGCCGTTGATGATCGTGATTTCAGCGCCCGTCTGGGCGCGCATGGCGTCGGCCACGAGATCGCCAATGGCGGCCTCCCCGCCACGCACCGTCCTGTTTGCGCTGTCGAGCGGCATACCAAGGGTGGCGACCTCGACGTCGAGCTCCCGGCTCAATTCCTTTTCATATTCGCGCACCCGCAGGAGCATGGCCGGATCAGGCGTCACGTCCTTTGTGTCGAAGACGCGATAATTCGGCCACCACGAAATCTTACGCGCGCCATCCTCGACCCTAACAGTCACATCCACATCGACCGCGACCACATAGTCAGCGTCTTCACCTGATTCCGTAAGGGAGACGCGGCCGTCGAAATTGATGTGCAGGTCGTGGTTGTGGCCGGAGAGAATGATGTCGGCGGCGCGGGCGGTCACCAGCTTTTGGCATGTCGCCTTGTCCGCATGAACCACCGCAACGGTGATGTCAGCGCCCTCTTGCTTGAGCTTGCGAGCGGCGGCGGCGACAGCATCAAGCGTAGAGGCGAATTTAAGCGGTGCTGAATTCGAAACCAGCGGCGTCGTCTCGAGCGTCGCGCCGATGAGCCCGATCCTGATCCCGCCGCGTTCGATCATGAGCGTATCGGCATGATGAGGCAGGATTGCGCCGTCCGCGCCGCGCAGATTGGCGGCGAGCACGGGAAACCGCGCTTCGCCCATGCGCTTGAGATAGACCTCCGGCCCGAAGTCGAACTCATGATTGCCGGGCGCGAAAACATCGGGCGGCAATTCGTTGAAGAGCGCGACCATATGGGCGCCCTGATCGAAGCCCGACATGAGGCTGGGGCTCAAAGTGTCGCCCGCATGGGCGAAGATGACATTGGGGCTCTTCGCCCGCTCTGCCTTGACCACCGCCGCGAGGCGCGGAAGCCCGCCTCGGCCGCCATCCTCGTTCATCTTGTAGATGTCGTTGACGAGAACGAAGGTCAGCCGCACCGCGTCAGCGGCTTTAGCGAGGCCTGCGCCCGTAAATGGCGCGAGAAGGGCGGCGCCGCCCGCCTTCAGGGCTCGGCGGCGGTCAAGCGTGGTCATGGTTCAATCCTGTTCACTTCATGCGGGGCTCGCGACGCGATACGCAGTCGCATTTGGCGTTGCAAACCGTTATCCAGAGCGAACCGTACAAGATCACGCCCTCCGCCGCTATGGATCTCCCATGCTCGCTCCTTCGCCAAATTCACCCCTGCCTGCGGGCCACCCGCCCGTGCTCGCCCGCAAGATCGGGGTGCTGCTGGTCAATCTGGGCACGCCAGACGCAACCGACTACTGGTCGGTGCGGCGCTATCTGAAGGAGTTTCTCTCCGACCGGCGCGTGATCGAGACCTCGCGGCTGATCTGGTGGCCGGTGCTGAACCTGATCATCCTGACGACAAGGCCCGGGCGCAAAGGCCGCGATTACGCGACCATCTGGAACCACGAGCGCAACGAAGGCCCGCTGAAGACGATCACCCGGGCGCAGGCCGAGGCCCTCGCCGCGCGCATCGAGGCGGGCGCGCTTGGGGCTGGCGGGGGGCAGGTCGTGGTCGACTGGGCCATGCGCTACGGCAACCCCTCCATCGCCTCGCGCCTGACCGCCCTGCAGGATCAGGGCTGCGACAGGGTGCTGCTCGTGCCGCTCTATCCGCAATATGCGGCCGCGACGAGCGCCACGGTCTGCGACAAGACCTTCGAGGCTTTGGCGAAGATGCGCTGGCAACCGACGCTGCGCGTCGCGCCGCCCTGGCACGATGAGCCCACCTATATCGAAGCGCTGGCGAAATCGATCCACGATGGCCTTGCGAAGCTGGATTTCGAACCCGAAACCGTGCTCGCCTCCTTCCATGGCGTGCCCATGGATTACCTCCTCAAGGGCGACCCCTACCATTGCCAATGCGCCAAGACAGCGCGCCTGCTGCGCGAGGCGCTGGGCTGGTCGAAGGAGAAGCTGGTCCTCACCTTCCAGTCCCGCTTCGGACCCGCGCAATGGCTGAGGCCATATACGGACGAGACCGTGAAGGAGCTGGCGCAAAAGGGCGTGAAGCGCCTCGCCGTGATCACGCCGGGCTTCTCCGCCGACTGCCTCGAAACCATCGAGGAGATCGGCATTGAGAACCGCGATATCTTCCTGAACAACGGCGGCGAGAAATTCGCCCGCATCGACTGCCTCAACGCCAGCCCCGAAGGCATCGACGTCATCGAGAACGTGGTGAAGCGGGAGCTGTCTGGCTGGGTGTGATCAGCCCGACAGCCGCGCCTCCAGCCCTCGCTCCCAATCGAGCGCCTGCCGGACGATCTCCTGGAGATCATCGTGGCGGGGCTCCCAGCCAAGCTCGCGGCGGATGCGTTCATTGGACGCGACGATGCTGGCGGGATCGCCAGCGCGGCGGCCAGCTAGGCGCACCTCGAAATCGACGTCCGACACGCGCTTGACCGTGTCGATGACCTCCAGAACCGAATAGCCGCGCCCATAGCCCACATTGCAGGTGATGGAGCCGCCGCCAGCCCGCAGACGGCGCAGCGCGTCCATATGGGCGCGGACGAGGTCTGTCACGTGGATGTAATCGCGCAGGCAGGAGCCGTCGTGCGTGGGATAATCTGTGCCGAAAACATCCATCCCCTGACGGCGCCCGAGCGCCGCCTGCACGGCCACCTTGATGAGGTGGGTGGCGTTGGGCGTGCTCTGGCCTGAACGGCCCTTGGGATCGGCGCCGGCCACGTTAAAATAGCGCAGGGCCGTGTAATTCAGGGAATGGGCGGCGGCGACATCGGCCAGCATCCACTCAACCATGAGCTTGGATCGACCGTAGGGGTTGATCGGCGAGGTCGGCGCGTCCTCGGTCACCGGGGAGGCCTTGGGCTCGCCATAGACCGCCGCAGTCGATGAAAAGATGAAGTGAGGCACGCCCGCCCTCACCGCCTCAGCCAACAGTGAGCGCGCCTTGGCGGTGTTGTTTTCATAATATAGCAGCGGATTGGCGACGGATTCCGGCACCACGATCTTGGCGGCGAAGTGAATGATCGCGTCGACTTCATAGCGGCGCAGCAATTCGCCCACGAGGGCGGCGTCGCCGAAATCGCCCACGATCAGCGGGGCCTCAGGCGGAACAGCCCAGCGGAACCCCGTCGACAGATCGTCCAGCACCACCACGCGCTCGCCAGCGTCGAGCAATTCGAGAACCATATGGCTGCCGATATAGCCGGCCCCGCCAGTCACCAGAACCGTCATGCGAACCTCGTGTGAGCGATTGTCATTGTCGCAATATGCGCCATACCCCGTCTATCCGGAAAACCTGTAATAAGGGGTAGCCTGACCAAAAATCCTAATCTCGCCGAAATGAAGCCAGTTTTTTTACGAATTTCCGGGCAAGTCTAAGCTTCCGGCCGCCGTGGCCTCCATGATCTGGACTGATGATGACGAAACGCATCCGCAAAGCCGTCTTTCCCGTCGCTGGCCTTGGCACCCGTGTGTTGCCCGCCACCAAGGTGGTCCCCAAGGAAATGCTGACCGTAGTCGACCGCCCGGTGCTCCAGCATTGCGTGGAGGAAGCTCGCGAGGCCGGGATTGAGCATTTCGTCTTCGTGACCGGCCGCAACAAGGCGGTGATCGAAGATCATTTCGACCTCGCCTATGAGCTTGAGGATACGCTGGCCAAACGCGGCAAGACCAAGGAGCTCGAAGCCCTACTCGCCGACACGCCCATCGCCGGAGCCACCAGCTTCACCCGCCAGCAAGCGCCGCTGGGCCTTGGCCACGCTGTCTGGTGCGCAAGGGACATCGTGGGCGACGAGCCCTTCGCCGTCATCCTGCCCGACATGATCACCCTGCCCGGCGCGCGCGCCAGCCGCTGCCTCGCCCAGTGCATCGAGGCGCATGAGGCCCATGGCGGCAATGTGATCGCGGTGGAGGAGGTCAGGCCCGCCGACACCCATATGTACGGCGTCGTCTCGGTGGGGCAGGACTTCGGCCACACGTTTGAAATCAACGGCATGGTGGAGAAGCCCCCGCAGGGAACCGCCCCCTCCAACCTCATCATCTCCGGCCGTTATGTGCTGGAGCCGCAGATCTTCGACATTCTGGAGAAGGTGGAGAAAGGCGCGGGCGGGGAAATCCAGCTCACCGACGGCATGAAGGCGCTGTCGGCGAACCGCCCCTTCTTCGGCGTGCGCTTCGACGGCAAGACCTATGACACCGGTTCAAAGGTTGGGTTCCTGGCCGCCAATGTGGCCTTCGCGCTGTCGCGACCGGACATCGCGCCGGACTTCCGCGCGGAATTGAAGAAGATCGTGGGGACGCTCTAGAGCGCCATCAACCCAAACATCGCCACCGACGCCGCCGCCATCACGGCGGTGGAGATCCAGCCCATGACGCGCAACCTTCCCCGCACGGCGAAGGGGCCCATGATGGCGCTGTCGGCGCCCATGATCATCATCACCACCATCAACGGGACGGCGATGACGCCGTTCAGCACCGCCGCCCAGAAGAGCGCGCTCATGGGCGAGATGGGAGCGAAGGTGAGGGCCATGCCGACGAGGGTCGCCGCCGCCAGCGCGCCATAAAAGGCCTTCGCCTCCCAGGGCTTGCGCGACAGACCGATGGTCCAGTCGAAGGCCTCGCCAAGCGCAAAGGCGGCAGAGCCGCCAAGCACCGGCACCGCCAGCAGGCCTGTGCCGACAATCCCAAGGGTGAAGAGCGTAAAGGCGAAAGAACCGGCCAGTGGGCGCAGCGCCTCCGCAGCCTGAGCGGAGGTCTCGACATTGACGATCCCCGCCGCATGGAGCGTCGCCGCCGTCGTCACCATGATGGCGAGCGCCACGAGATTTGAAAAACCCATGCCGAAAAGCGTATCGAGTTCGATGCGCTCGAGCGCGCTTGGCCCCTGTTCGGGCGCATCCAGCAGGTCGGTGCGGTGGACGAAGAGGGTGATGTCCTCCGCCTCCTCCGAAGCCTGCCAGAAGAAGAGATAGGGGCTGATGGTCGTGCCCAGCACCGCCACGATAGTGGTCAGATAATCCTTATCGAACTTGACGGCGGGCAGGACGAGGTCGAGCCCCAACTGGCGCCAGTCCACATCGACCACCATCACGGTCGCGAAATAGGCGAAGAGCGACAGGGTCAGCCATTTCAGCACCCGTACGTAACGGGCGTAGTCCACGAAAATCTGCAGCCAGATGCAAAAGGCGCCGAAGCCTAGGACCAGCAGCCAGCGGGGCGCAGGCGCGATCAGGGTGGCCGCATCGGCCATGGCGCCAAGATCCGCCCCCAGATTGATGACATTGGCCACCAGCAGCAGGCAGATGATCGCGCGCATGAGCGCGGGCGGATAGCTGCGGCGCAGCACGCCCGCCAATCCCCGCCCGGTGACGCGGCCGATGCGGGCGCTGATCATCTGCGCGGCGGCCATCAGCGGCCAGGAGAAAAGCATCAGCCAGGACAGGCCATAGCCAAACTGGGCGCCGGCCTGCGAATAGGTCGCGATGCCGCTGGGATCGTCGTCGGAGGCGCCCGTGATGAGGCCCGGCCCCAGCACATCGAGCCAGCGCGATCTTGAGCCGCCGGAAGCAGGATCCGAGATTTCAGGATCATCTGGCTGGTAAGGGGTGTTCATGGCTTTCAGCTTAGGCCCGCAAGGACACAAATGACAGACCGACCGTCATAATGTTAAGAAGCCGCATGAGCGCAAAGCCCCAGTCTACAGACAACACGCCCCCTTCAACCCTTTCCGCCCTGCGCACCCTTGGCCTTGAACGCGCCGGGATCGCAGCCGTGGAAGCCGCCTTGCAGGACACGGCCTCCGGCCTTGCGGCCCAGTTCGACGCCGCCGTCGCCCTCGTCACCCGCGCCACCGGCCGCGTGATCGTAACCGGCATGGGCAAGTCGGGCCACGTGGCGCGCAAGATCGCCGCGACCCTCGCCTCGACCGGCACGCCCGCCTATTTCGTCCATCCGGGCGAGGCGAGCCATGGCGACCTCGGCATGATCCAGAGCGGCGACGCCATTCTGGCCCTGTCATGGTCTGGCGAAACGGCTGAGCTCGCCGACATCATCACCTATTCGCGCCGCTATGGCATTGCGCTCATCGCCATTACCTCAAACAGCGAATCCGCGCTAGGGCGCGAGGCGGATGTCTGCCTCTACCTGCCGAAATCCGAAGAAGCCTGCCCCAACGGGCTCGCGCCCACCACCTCGACCACCATGCAGCTCGCCATGGGCGATGCGCTGGCGGTGGCGCTGTTGGAAGGTCGCGGCTTCACGGCGCAGGATTTCCGTCAGTTCCATCCCGGCGGCAAACTCGGGGCCAAGCTCTCCTTCGTGCGCGACATCATGCACAAGGACGAGGCCATTCCCCTAGCGCGGATGGGCGCGCGGATGGAGGAAGCCCTTATTGAAATGACCGGAAAGCGGTTCGGTTGCGTCGGCGTGATCGATCAGGCTGGCGCGCTGGTGGGCATCATCACCGATGGTGACCTGCGCCGCCGGATGAAGGTGAGTCATGACCTTCTTGCAGAGAAAGTCGAGCAGGTGATGACCCCGCGCCCCATGACCATCGGCCCCGACACAATGGCCGCAGAAGCGCTCGCTCTCCTCAATGAGACCAAGCGCTCCGTGGTTCTGGTGGTGGACGAGGCCCTGAAGCCGGTCGGCGTCATCCACCTCCATGATCTCTACCGCGTGGGCGTGGCCTGAGTTCAGTTGACCACGACCCGCGTTCCGGGCCCTACCCGCTGGTAGAGATCGATCACATCGGCGTTCATCATGCGGATGCAGCCTGACGAGACCGCCTGCCCGATCGTGTCAGGCTCGTTGGTGCCGTGGATGCGATACATCGTGTCCTTGCCCCCCCTGTAGAGATAGAGCGCCCGCGCCCCCAGCGGATTGTCGATGCCGCCATTCATATGACGCGGCAAGTCAGGCCTGCGGCGCAGCATCTCCCGGGGAGGCGTCCAGCCCGGCCATGCGGCCTTGCGGCCCACCTGGGCGACGCCGTGCCATTCAAAGCCTCGCCGCCCCACGCCAATGCCATAGGCGATGGCCTGCCCGCCGCCCAGCGACAGGTAGAGCCTGCGCGAGCGCGTATCGACCGTAATGGAGCCCGAAGGCTGGCCCGTGGGATCGGAAACCAACTGGCGCGTGCCGCCCACGCGAGCAGCGCGTGGCTCGTAGCTGCGCGCGTCCGGCGCCGCATCAGGCCAGAAGCTCGCCATCTGAAGCCGCACCTCCCGCTCATCGGCGAGACGCGGATCTTCAAAGAGTCTGGGCGCATAACCTCGGTGCGGGAGCTGGCGCTCGGCATAAGTCGCGCCTGGAAAGGCGGAGTAATATTGCGCAGCGGCGGGAAGGCTGACGACGACTGTTCCAAGAAGTGCTGAGGCGGCGCATAGGGCGCGGATGGACAAGGGCTTGATGGCCATGGCGGATCACTCTTTCGGCAAGACGTGACTGAGCTGTTGGAGCTCGGAAAACGTTGCCGGAAGAGGAAAGGTTGCGCTGGATTGGAGGGCCTGCGGTTAAGCCCTGCGCACTAAGACGCATAGGTGATTTCAGCGGCGCGGCCAGCTGAAGTCATCTGCTCGGCCCGGCCGCGGATCGAGCGGACGCCCCTGTGCAAGCGTGCGGTCAACCAGCGCCTCCGCCTCGTTGGGCTCGCGGGAACGGCGGGCAGGCGTGGCGAGTTCTCCGCCGCGCGCGCTCACTGGGCCTGTTAGTGGGACCACGTCGCCGGCCGCCGGACGCACAGGAATCACGACTTCGGGCGCGGGCGTTAGGGCAGGCAGGACTGCAAGAGGGTCAGCCGCCTTCGCGGGCGGCGGCGCACTGACGGAAGCCGGCGCAAGGGGCGGCGGCTCTACGGCGACGCGCGGATCGACGGTGACGATGGCGGGGTCCAGCTTCGGATGAGCAGCATCCACCAGACGATTGATCTCCATCTCGACAAAATGGGCCGCCTTGCGAGCGCCGGACCGTGTGAAATGCACGCCATCAATGGTTCGCAGCTTCTGGAACTGACCGTTCACATCCGGGCCGTAGATCGTAAACTGGCCGCGATCGTCGAGGAAGGCGTCCCAGATGTCGACGAAGGTTCCGCCAGCCGCGCCCACCTGCTCGCGAATGATTTCGTTCAAACGTCCCATGTCCCCGGCGAAGCGATCGTTTTTCATAACCGGCAGCCCCACCCAGATGACGGGGATCCCCCGCGCCTTGAAGGCCTGAGCGATGGCGGCGACACGGTCGCCATAAATCTGCTTCCAACGCGGCGTTCGCAAATCGAGCACGCCGGTTTCATCACGCAATTGCTGGCGGTCGTTGCTGCCGAGCATGATGACCGCCGCGTTGATTTTGTCGTTGCCTATGAGCAACTCGCGGGCGCCCTTCACCCAGTCGAAATAGTCGTCGCGGACTAGGCCCGTATTTTCACGCGCCTTACGCAAAAGGGCGATGTCGGCGCGGTCGCCATAGGCGTCGGAGAGCCCCTGACCAAGCATGACGCCAAGGCTGTCCCCGAGCACTGCGATGGTGAAAACCGAAGCGGGCGGACGCTGGGCGAGCGCAGGCTTGTCCTCCACCGCCGGGGCGGCGGGCGCAGCGGGCGCGTCTGCGCTATGTGTCGGGGCCATCTCCTTCTGAGAGCGCGCTGCAGCCGGTTCTTCGACAGAGAAGCCACGCACCGGCGCGGCGCGACGGATGAGATGGGTCGGGCGCTGCTTGATCGGCGCGGCGCGTGGCGCTTGCTGCTGCCGCTCACGGTCGGCGCGGAAATAGGCCGCCGCACTCTCATCTTCGAGAGCGAAAGCGCATCCACAGGCCGCGAAGACAAAAGAAAGGACAAGCGCCAGCCTTGAGAGCGCGCGCGCGTAGGGACGAACCCGCGAAGGGGCCCACGACGGCTCGGATCCGGCGGACAGGCTCAGCATGGGAAAATTATAGCGCAGGCGCTCGAAATGTCAGGCCCCGCCTAACGAGAAGCCTCGAGCGAAGGCCAGGACCTGCGCAGAGGTCCGCCACCCGCGATGCGGTCCGCCAGCAAGGAGACGCCAAGGGCATAGGCCAATGTATTGTTATAGCTGCGGATGACCTTGAAGTTCTTTGTGACGAGAAAAGCAGGGCCGCGCTCGCCCGCAGGCGCGATCAGCATCGCTTCGCCACTCTGCGGCAGGGATCCGCCATCGGCGCGCTTGACCCCAAAACGAGAAAAAGCCCCGAAGGGCGCGTAATCGGCCTTGAAGGTGGCGACTGCGCCCGGGGGCGCTAGAACCTCAAAGCCCCAGCCCATGTCCTTGTCCCAGCCATGCTTCGCCAGATAGTTGGCGCTGGAGCCAAGAGCATCAGACACGTTCGACCAGATGTCCTTGCGTCCGTCGCCATCGAAATCCACCGCATAGGCGCGGAAGCTTGAGGGCATGAACTGGGTCTGACCCATGGCGCCCGCCCAGGACCCCTTGAAGTCAGCCAGAGCCACATGACCCTCCCCGAGGATCTGCAACGCGCCGACCAGCTCACGTTGGAAATAATCGCCGCGATAGCCGGAGTAGGCCAGCGTCGCCATGGCGCGCAGCACAGGCGTATTGCCGGTGAAGCCTCCGAAGTTGGTCTCCATGCCCCAGATGGCGAGCAGAACATGGCGATCGACGCCATAACGCGCCTCGATGCTGGCGAGAAGATCGCCATGGGCGGCAGCTTTGGCGAGGCCGGTCTGAATGCGGCTCGGGGAGACAGCGCTCGACAGATAATCTTGAATGGGCTTCGTGAATTCGGGCTGGCGGCGGCTCTTGGCGATCACATCTTCGTCAGGCGTCATGCCCTCGAAAGACGCCGTGAACAGCGCCTCAGACACGCCGGCCTGCTGCGCCTTCGGCCAGAGCCCGGAGATAAAGGATTGGAACGGCGCCGCAGGGGTGGTCTCAGCCCGCGCGGAGCTACGCCCGATGGTCACAAGCAGGATCAGGAACAGGACCATGACCGCGCCAGCGCGCAATCCCTGCCCCAGGGCCGCATCCCGGCCGCGGTACAGGGGCGTAGGGCGCACCTGCATGCTTGGGGCGTTAAGTCTGATCATGGGCAGGTCCCTGGACTCTATGACGAATCTGTCATGGCCAAGGATTGACTTTAAAAGTTAAGATTCCATTTTCCATTAAACGAATAACCCTGCGTCGCTTAACGAAATATTCTGATTTTCCCCCAGCGCCGCGCCAGTGGTTTCCTGAACTTTACAACAGACTCCCAAATGGTGCGGCCAAGCGCGACAGTTGACAGGCGCTGCGAATTGGGGACTTTCCCACCCATGTCAGGGAGAATTCAAATGCTAAAAATTCGCATGCTGCCGTTGATCGCCGCCGTCACTGCGGGCGTTCTTTCGGGCGGCGCGCTGGCTCAGGGCGTCGGCAAGGTTCCGACCATGGTCATCGGCTTTGGCCCGGGCGGCGGCTATGATCTGTGGGGCCGCACGGTGGCCCGCCATATCGGCAAATATCTGCCGGGCAATCCCAACCTCGTGATCCAGAACATGCCGGGCGCCGGCAGCTATGTGGCGGCGAGCTGGATCTATAATATCGCGCCGAAAGACGGCTCGGTGATTGGCATCATCGCGCGCGACGCGACCATGGGTCCGCTGACCGGCGCAGATGGCGCGCGCTTCGATTCCACGAAGATGTCGTGGCTTGGCACGCCCACCACGGAAACCAACGTCTGCATCGCCAACGCCACGGCTGATGTGAAGAACGTCGAGGACCTCTATAAGAAAGAGCTGATCATCGGCGACACCGGGCCAGGCACTGGCACGCGCAGCTATCCGCTGGCGCTCAATGCGCTGCTGGGCATGAAGTTCAAGATCGTCTCGGGCTTTCCGTCCTCCTCCGATGTCTTCCTCGCCATGGAGCGCGGCGAAGTCGACGGCATCTGCGAGTCGCTGGACAGCGTCACCGGCAAGCGCCCTGACTGGCTGACGAGCGGCAAGGTGCGTGTGCTCTTTCAGGGCGGCGCCGAGCCCAACCCTCATGTGAACGCGCCCTTCGTCATGGACTTCGCCAAGACCGAGGAACAGAAGATCGAGATCCGCTTCCTCTATGCGGGCCAGGGCATCGGCCGCCCCTTCGTCGCGCCGCCGAACCTGCCCGCAGACAAGCTGAAGATGCTGCGCGAGGCCTTCGACAAGACCATGAAGGATCCGGATTTCATCGCGGACGCCAAGAAGCAGAAGCTCGATGTGGAGCCCAAGGACGGCGCCCACCTCGAACAGCTGATCCGCGAAATCTACGCGACGCCAAAGCCGATCATCGAGAAGATCGGCAAGCTGATCCAGTAAAGAAAAAAGGCCCCGTCCAATCGACGGGGCCTTCTCTTTTAGCGCACCAGAATGTTGCGGAACTGCCAGGGATCGCTCTCGTCGATGTCCTCGGGGAAGAAGCCCGGCCGATTGGCCAGCGGCGTCCAGTCCGTATAGTAGCCCTTCACCGGACCAAGATAAGGCGTCTGCACTTCGAGGCAGCGCTTGTAGTCCATCTCGTCGGCCTCGACGATGCCCGCGTTCGGATTCTCCAGCGCCCAGACCATGCCAGCGAGCACGGCAGAGGACACCTGAAGGCCGGTGGCGTTCTGGTAGAGCGCGATCTGACGCGTCTCCTCGACCGACAGCTGCGAGCCGTACCAATAGGCGTTCTTGTCGTGGCCGTAGAGCAGCACGCCAAGCTCATCGATGCCGTGGGCGATTTCTTCCTCGCCGAGAATGTGATGCTTCTCCTGCATCACGCCAGCGCGGCCAAAGAGTTCATGCAGCGACAGAACGGCGTCGTCCGCTGGGTGATAGGCGTAGTGGCAGGTCGGACGATAGACGACCTTCTCGCCATCGCGCACCGTGTAGTAATCGGCGATGGAGATCGACTCGTTGTGGGTGACGAGGAAGCCATATTGCGGGCCGGGCGTCGGGCACCAGGTGCGCACGCGCGTATTGGCGCCGGGCTGGTTGATATAGATGGCCGCGCCGCAGCCAGCCTTATGAGTTCCAGCGTTGGCGGGCATCCACTTCTCATGGGTGCCCCAGCCGAGTTCGGCAGGCTGCATGCCTTCCGACAGGAAGCCTTCAACCGACCATGTGTTGACGAAGACATCACGCGGCTTGGCGGACTTCGCCACCTGCGTGTCGCGCTCGGCGATATGCACGCCCTTCACGCCAAGACGATGCGACAGGCGCGCCCATTCCTCGCGGGTCTTCGGCTCGGGCCCATCGTGACCGAGATCGCGCGCGATATTGACGAGCGCCTGCTTCACGAACCACGAGACCATGCCGGGATTGGCGCCGCAGGTTGAGACAGCGGTGGTTCCGCCGGGGTTGCGGCGGCGGGCGGCGAGCATGGTCTCGCGAAGCGCATAGTTGGTGCGATCACCCGCGTCGAGCGAAGAGTCGAAGTAGAAGCCGGTCCAGGGCTCGACGACGGTGTCGATGTAGAGCGCGCCGAGTTCGCGCGCCAATTCCATCAGGGCGACCGAGGACGTGTCGACCGAGAGATTGACGCAAAAGCCCTGACCGCCGCCATTGGTGAGCAAGGGCGTCAGCAACTCGCGATAGTTCTCTTGCGTCACCGCCGCCTTGAGATAGCGGATGCCGCGCTCGTCGAGCAGGGCGCGATCGCGATCATTGGGATCGATGACGACGACGCGGCTGCGGTCGAATTTGAAATGCCTCTCGATGAGCGGCAGGGTTCCCTTGCCGATCGAGCCGAAGCCGATCATCACGATGGGGCCGGTGATGGTCCCGTGGACGGGCCAGTTGGTCATGCACAGTCTCCAGACAAGTGCGAGGCCCGGCAGGCGAGCCTCGCGAAAACGCGCCGCGTTTCAAGCAAGCACGGCGAAGAAGATCAAGCGCGCATTACGCCGCGCGGGCGATCCGCCTGCGCTCCCGCGCGCCCGTGGCGACGACCATGCCGCTGGCATTGGCGAGGGCGCCGGATCCAAGTTCAAGGGCGAGGAACCTCGCCGGATCATACCATCCCGGCAGATCGAGGCCCTCAGCATGAGCGCGCAGGAAGCCGAAGCGACTGTAATAGGGCTCGTCGCCCACAAGGATGACGGCTTTATGACCGAGGGCCTTCGCCCGCGCGAGGCCCATGCGCATCAGCGCGGCGCCGAGGCCAAGGCTGCGATGGCTGTCAGCTACAGCGAGCGGGCCAAGCAACAGGGCGGGCGCGCCGCCCGCATCCACATGCCAGAAACGCAGCGTGCCGACGAGCGCATCGTCCTGCGTCGCTGCGAGCGACAGGCCGTGGACGGCGAGCCGGCCCTCGCGCAGGCGCTCGCAGGTCTTGGCGAAACGCTCCGCGCCGAAGGCGAGGTCGAGCAGGCTCTCACGCGCGCGCAGATCGCTGGCGCGTTCATCGCGCAGGCTGACGCCGTCATGGCGGACGACAAGCGGAAAAACGGGCGCGGGAACGCGCGCAGCAGCCATCAAGGTCATGCAAGCCTCCTTCGGAGACGAGACGACCCTCGCACCCCAAGGGCCGTTCAAGGCGGAAGGGGCCGTTCGGGACAGGAGCGGATGAAAGCTCCCCGCGCAACGCGGGGAGAGAGGACGAGGCTCGGCCCGTCAGATCACGTAGGACTGCAAGGGCGGGAAGCCATTGAAGCCCACGGCGGAATAAGTGGTCGTATAGGCGCCCGTGCCTTCGATCAGCACGCGCGTTCCGATTTCGAGGCTCACGGGAAGGAAATAGGGATCCTTCTCATAGAGCACGTCCACGGAATCGCAGGTGGGACCAGCCAGCACGCAGGGCTCAAGCTCGTCGCCGTCGAATTCGGTGCGGATGGGATAGCGGATCATCTCATCCATAGTCTCGGCGAGGCCATTGAACTTGCCGATGTCGAGATAGACCCACTTCACCTGATCGTCCGCCGCCTTCTTCGAGATCAGAACGACTTCGGCCTCGATGACGCCGGCGTTGCCGACCATGCCACGGCCGGGCTCGATGATCGTCTCGGGGATACGATTGCCGAAGTGCTTGCGCAGGCTGCGGAAAATCGCCTGGCCATAGGCGCGCACCGCCGGCACGTCCTTCAGATACTTCGTCGGGAAGCCGCCGCCCAGATTCACCATCGACAGGTGAATGCCGCGTTCGGCAAGCTCGTTGAAGATGTTGGCGGAAGCCTTAAGCGCGCCGTCCCACATGCGGGGGTTGCGCTGCTGCGAACCCACATGGAAGGAGACGCCATAAGCCTGCAGGCCCAGCTGATGGGCGCGCTCAAGCACCTGCGTCGCCATTTCGGGCGCGCAGCCGAACTTGCGCGACAGGGGCCATTCGGCGCCCGAGCCATCGCACAGGATGCGGCAGAAAACCTTGGAGTCGGGCGCGACGCGGGCGATCTTCTCGACCTCTTCCACACAATCTACCGCGTAGAGGCGGATGCCCAGCTCATAGGCGCGCGCGATGTCGCGCTCCTTCTTGATGGTGTTGCCGAAGGAGATGCGCTCGGGCGAGCAGCCGGTGGCGAGAACCTGCTGGATCTCGACGACCGAGGCCGTGTCGAAGCAGGAGCCAAGGCGCGCGAGCAGGTCCAGCACTTCGGGAGCCGGATTGGCCTTCACGGCGTAGAAAACGCGGGTGTCGGGCAGCGATTTCGCGAAAGCGCGATAATTGTCGCGGACGACCTCAAGGTCGAGGACCATGCACGGACCCTCGTCGCGGCCTTCTTCGCGGCGTCGGCGGAGGAATTCAAGAATACGGTCAGTCATCGCAGCATCCCTTCGATACGCACGGTTTTCCCGTACGCATTCACAGTGGCTTCCTGGATGGCGATATCCGCGACGGCGCGAGGTGGAGACGCGACCGCTGGGTTGACCCGCCAGCCATGACCGGAGCGCTCCGAGCCCAAAGGCGTCAGAACATCCGGACGGTTGAAGCGCCGTGGACACTTTCGCCCGCGAGGCGTGAGCCGGCGGGTTAGGTGGCCTTCGTTTGGATGGGATGAGCTCCCCTCCGCACGCGCGGCAAGATAGACAAGCCTCTTCGGTGAGCCGGCTTTGGAGGCCGACAGAGACGAAAAAGCCCGGTCCGTCGTTGCTTTAAGTCGCGTCCCCCGTTTGGCGGGGTTCGCCGGTTCGCTCCGGCTGCCGGTTTTTTCTGACGGTTAACCGGCCTCTTGTCCGGA
>CANGOK010000036.1 GCA_947455285.1 Beijerinckiaceae bacterium
CATCGGCGTCTTCGGCATCAATCCCCATGCGGGCGAAGGCGGCCTCTTTGGCGATGATGACGACCGCATCAATGTGCCCGCAGTCGCCCGGTTGCGCGCAGAGGGACTTGATGTCATCGGCCCTGTCGGTGCCGATGTGATGCTGGGTGACAAGAGCTGCGACGCCTATATCGCCATGATCCACGATCAGGGACATATACCGGTGAAACTCATGGCTGGGCGCCACGCCTCGGCCCTGTCCATTGGATCAGACGTACTCTTTTCCAGCACAGGCCATGGCAGCGCATTCGACATCGCAGGGAAGGGAATTGCTGACCCTGAAGCGGTGATCCGTACGGTGCGTCTATTGGCGGGGCAGAAGTAAAAGCGACGGGCGCTCACCCATGCGCCCGCATCACGACCTCCATCCTGCCAATGCCAGAAAAGTCCGCCACAACCCGGTCGCCGACCTTCACCGGCGCAAAGCCGACGGGCGTGCCGACCATGATCACATCGCCGGGCAACAGCGTATAAAAGCTTGAGGCATGGGCGATGATTTCGCGCATGTTGAAGGCGAGGTCGCGCGTGTTCGAACGCTGGACGGTCTCGCCATTCACCTCAAGCAAAGTGTCGACATTATCAGGGTCGGGCAGTTCGTCGTGCGTCACGATCCACGGACCGAGCGGCGCGTAGCTGTCGATGCTCTTGCGCGAACTCGGGCTTTCCTTGCCGCGCAGGGTCATGTCGAGGCCGATGCAATAGCCGAACACATGGTCCATCGCATCATCTTGCGAAATATCCGTCCCCGGCGTGCCGATGATGATGGATAGCTCGGCTTCTGGATCGCTGCGCCTGTCTGAAAAGCGAAGCGCCACGCCATCGGAAGGGCCCGCGATGGCGCTCGGCGCCTTGATGAACATCTGAATGGGATCGCCATCCTGCCGCGCGTTTGCGCCGCCCCCGATGTCGATCTTTTCTTCGGACAGCCCGCGACGATTGCGCGCGATGCCGATCACCTTCGAAGGCGTCGTGATTGGGCTCTTAAGAGCGACGTCGGCAAGCGCGAGGCGCGGCGCACTTCCCTTCAAGGCCTCGACCCGCGCCTTGATCAAAGGCCAATGCTGGATCAGGGGATCACCCGGCGGCAGGGGCCAGCGTAGCGCCGGCATAGCCTCAAGCGCAGCCGTCACATCGATGACGGCATCGCCCTCTACAATGCCGAGCTTGTCCTCATTGAAACGACAGATCTTCATCGCGTCACTTGCCTTCTTCGCTCTGCATGCGCGCGATGATGTCCTGCACACGCTTCTTCTGTTCAGGCGTCGGATCTGTGATGACCGAGCGGGCGTTCTTCAGCGTGCTTTCGGGGTCGAGATATTCAATGATGCGCTCGGAACGCTCGCCATCGGCGATGAGTTGCGGGTTGCTCAGCGTCTCCTTGATCGCCGCTTGCAAATAAGCGAGCCGCCCTTCAGGCATGCCGGGCGGAACGATGATGATGCGGCCGAGATTGCTGATCTTGTCGTAGAAATCGAAATACCAGGCCTGATCGGGATCAAGCTTCACGGATTCGAAGATTGTCGGTTTATCCGGGAAAAAGCGCGAGCGTATGCGCGACATGGTGGCGACGCCCGCAGCCTCACCCTGATGCACGTAATGCGTGGCCGAAGATTCCGCCTGGAACATGGCGTCCATCTCGCCGCGCGTAAGCGCCAGGGCCGCCTGATTGCTGCCGGTATAGCCAGCCACCACCTGGCAATCCATCCGCAGGGCTTCGCAGGTGAAGGCAGCGCCAATCGCG
The DNA here is from genome assembly GCA_947455285.1 of Beijerinckiaceae bacterium. GTDB lineage: Bacteria > Pseudomonadota > Alphaproteobacteria > Rhizobiales > Beijerinckiaceae > Terripilifer. The sequence goes on from CANGOK010000036.1 coordinate 1,781, forward strand.
AGGCCCGAAGTCGCGCCGGAGGCCGCCCAGCGCCATTTCTGCTTGGTGTCCACGGCCTGCTGAACGGACTTGATGGGCGACTCCGGCCCGACAAGCCAGATCGACGGCGGGGCGCCAACCGTCGCGAGATAACCGTATTTCGTGAGATCATAACGCACGCCGCTTTGGCCAGTGATCTGAGCGAAAGCAGCGCCAGATCCATTGGCCAACGACAGCGCGAGCCCATCCGGCGGCGCCTGATAAAGGAAATTCATCGAAGATATGCCGCCAGCGCCCGGCCGGTTCTCGACGATGACATTGGTTCCCAGAACCTTCGCCAGATAAGGCGCGATCATGCGCGAGAATGTGTCGTAACCGCCGCCAGGCCCCGAGCCCACGATCATCCTGACCGTCTTGCCGGCATAATAGGCCTTGCCGTCTTCCTGCGCAGTTGCAGGAAGGCAAAAGGCGAGGGCGCAAAGCGACACAAGAAGACTGCGTTTTTTCATCATCAGCCAACCGGCTTGAATTTCGGGATCGATATATCCTCGTCATAATCGTCAAAGACGACTTCGACAGGCATTTCACAGCGTACGTCTTCATGGGACACGCCCAGAATGTTCGTCAGAAGACGCGGGCCTTCCTCAAGCTCGACCAGCGCCACCACATAGGGCACCTCTTCGGCGAAGGCTGGGCGATAGACGCGGTGGAAGGTAACGAAGCTGAAGACCTTGCCGCGTCCCGACACATCCTTGAAAGCGAAGTTCGCTGACAGACAATGCGGGCATGTGCGCGATGGCGGAAACCAGAACTGTTCGCAGTCCTCGCAGCGCGGCAAAGATAAACGATGCTCCTTCGCCGCCTGCCAATAGGGCAGCGATTCAGGCGCAGGACGGGGCTTTGGCTTGGGTACAGTCTGGTTCATCACGCGCGTCCCAAAATCAGAGTGGAATGACAGACCTGATTGCCGCCATGGCCTGAGATCAGCGCCACTTCAGCGTCCTTCACCTGCCGATGAGCAGGATAGGTGTGACGCATCTGGCGCACGCCCTCGACGATTTGCAGCATGCCTTCGCAATGGCTTTCGGAGAGCTGTCCGCCCGAAGTATTACAAGGCAAGGCGCCACCAAGACGCAGCGCGCCCGAGGCAACGAATGGCCCACCTTCGCCCTTCTTGCAGAAGCCGTAGTCCTCAAGCTGCGTGAGCACCATATAAGTGAAGCAATCGTAGATCTGCGCGGTGTCGACATCCTGCGGCCCAAGGCCCGCCATGCGATAGGCGGCTTCACCCGCCTGTTTGGCGGCTGTGACCACCATATTGTCGTCGGCGAACCAGCCGCGCGTATTGTTGTGAAAGCCAAAGCCCTTGATCAGCACGGGCGGCTGTCGCAAATCCTTGGCGCGCGCGGCGCTCGTAACGATGACGGCGCCCGCCGCGTCAGAGCGCAAGCTGCAATCATACATACCGAACGGCGCCACGATCAGCCGGCCCGCGTGGTAATCCTCGATGGTCAGAGGCTTCTTCATCTGCGCATCAGGATTGCGCAGGGCATGTTCGCGAAAAGCGACGGCGATTTCGCCGAAGTGGTCGCGCGTGGTGCCGTAAAGATGCATGTGCCGCGTGGCGCCGAAGGCATGCGCCGCCGTTGCGCCATAGTAGCCATATTCGGGGCCGAACTCGCGCGCGAGCATGGACTCGGGCCGCGTCTCGTTGCGGACGCGCACTTCTTCATTGGCGTGCGTGCGCGACCAGGTGTCCCGCGAAAAGCCGCAAACGACCGTGTTCGCCAGGCCAAAGCGAATGGCCATGATCGCAAGCGCCACCGACATGATCTGGCTCGCGCCGCCATTGGTGAGCGTCGTCGAGAAGCGAGCGTTGATGCCGAGACGCTCGGCGACGAGCTGGTGATGCGAATAGGAATCGTCCGGCCCGCGACACAGCACGCCATCGATGTCGCTGGCTTTCAGCCCGGCGTCGTCCAGCGCATTGCGGATGGCCTCGACCATGAGATCAAGGCTCGACGTGCCCGGCACTTTGCCAAGTCGGCTTGTAGCCGTGCCGACGATCGCGCAGGTGTCGCGCAATTCGCGCGATGGCTCGATCTGGTTAAATGCGTTCATCTCAGCCCCTATTGCACTAGATCGCGGACGCGACGGGTCAGCTCCGGCGAAGCCGAATAGACCTTGTCCAGCAATTCATTGATACGTTCGCCCGAAACTGGATCGACTTCCGCGCCAAGCTTGGCGGCGTCTTCCAGCAGTGCGGAATCCTTCATCGCTTCGTCGAAGGCGCGGCGCAGCATGTCGGCGCGATCCTTCGGCACATCGGGCGGCAACACAAAGGGCCGACCCATGACCTGCTCCACGAAAGCGATCTCGAATATAGCCCGAGCCGTGGCGTTAGGCGCGATTTCGAGAGCCGTGGGAACATCGGGATATTCCTTGTCGCGCTCCATCCCCAATTGCATGATCACGGAGACGTCGCCCGCTTTTTCCCATGGGCGATAACGGGCGCGGAAGGCGGCGGAGGTGCCGCCGGAAATATGACCATCGACCTCCGCCCGCTCGACCGCCATCAATGCGGCTTGCGATCCTTCATAGCCCTCGATGACGCGAATTTTTGTGCCCGCGAGCTCATTTATGATGCGGCCATAAATCGAGCTTGGCGAGGTTCTCGCAGTCGATGAGATCGTGACCTCTTTCTCTCGCAGCCCCTCCACGCCCTTCACGCCTGTGGCGGTCCGCAGAAGAAAGAAGCCAATCTCCTGCTGGGTCGAGCCAAGCCAGATGAATTTGCGCGCATCGAATTGCACGCCCGCATTGTCGGGGTAATAAAACTTCACGAGACCGGTGTTGCGCTGCAAGCCGCCAAGCACCGAGCCATCGCGAGCTGCGACGCTGTAAAGATAATTGGCAGCCTTGATGCCTTCGGCGCCAGGCATGTTCTGCACGATCATGCTCGCGCCAGCCGGCAGATATTTCGGCATGTGCCGCGCCAGCAATCGCGCGTATTGGTCATAGCCCCCGCCCACCGAAGCGGAGGTGATCAATGTCATCTTGCGGTTCTTGAAGAACTCCGCGGCAGGTTGCGCCTGCGCCGCCAGCGGCAGGCACAGGGCGATCGCTGCGAGGAATAATCGTCTCATTGGCGCCATCCGCTTCTATTTCCGCCGCAGGGGCGCGAGAATTTCTTCGTTGTGCTCGCCGAGTTCCGGTGAGCAGAAGCGCACGGAATTGGGCGTGTCGGACATACGCACGCCATTGCGCACATAACCAACCATGCCGAGCTTGGGATGAGGCACGTCAACGCGCATCTGCAGATGCTGGACCTGCGGATCGGCGAAGACATCGTCGAGCGTATTGAGCGGCGCCGAAGGCACATCGCGTTGCAGCAGAAGTTCAAGCCAATGAGCGCGCGTATTGGTGCGGAAGATATCGCCCAGCGCCTGATTCAGCGCCGCATAATTCTTGCCGCGCGTCTCCTTCGTTTTGAAGCGCGGATCATCGACCCATTCGGGATGGCCGACGACATCCGCAAGCGCCACCCAGAATTTCGTTGGCGACGACAGATGCACGACGAAGGCTTTCCCGTCGCTCGCAGTGAAGGCGTAGACTTGCGCCTGATGGGTGCGCGTGGCGCGGCCCGGAACCTTTCCATTCTCGAAAAAACGCGCGGCGTTTTCGCCGCAGAAGGACAAGGTGGATTCAAGCAGCGAGGTCTCGACGCGCTGCCCCCTGCCAGTGCGGCCGCGCGCGATGATGGCGGCGAGAATGCCGTTGGCGGCGTTCATTCCGCCTAGATGGTCGGAAAGCGAAATGCCCATGGGCTTGGGGTCAGATATGTCGGTGAGTAGGCTCAGCAGACCGCTTGAGGCTTGCCCGACCGTGTCATAGCCCGGGCGCATGGCGTAGGGGCCGTCCGATCCGTAGCCCGTGATCGAGCACCAGATGAGACCGGGATTGGCCTCCTTGAAGAGGTCATAACCCAGCCCCAGACGATCCATCGTGCCAACGCGGAAGTTCTCGATCACCACATCGGCGGAGAGGATCAGCGCGCGTGCGTCAGCCTTGCCCTCCTCGCTCTTGAGGTCGATCGTCACGCTTTTCTTGTTGCGGTTTACGGAACCGAAGGTCGGCGAATATTCCACGCGCCCCCAGCCGCGGAAGGGATCGCCCTTCGTGGGCTCCTCCACCTTGATGATGTCCGCGCCCATGTCGCCCAGCAACATGCCGGCGTAGGGTCCAGAAACATAATTGGCGAATTCGACGACGCGAATCCCTTCAAGGGCTCCCGACATTTTTCCTCCCTGCGCCAGCCTCGAACGAGCTGGACGCCAATGCGATCAACCCAGTGTAGGCCGCGCACTTGATCTGTTCCAGATTAAATTTGCGCCTATTCGGCCCTGATGCCCTGTTCTTTGATCAGGCGGCCCCAGGTCTCGCTCTCCTTGGCCAGAAAGGCGGCGAGTTCAGCCTGTGTCGAGCCCACGGATTCCGCGGCCAGCGCATCGAGCCGCGATTTCACGCCGGGATCGCCAAGCGCGATCTTGGTATCAGCAGCCATGCGCGCCAGCATTTCCGGCGGCGTCTTCCTGGGCGCAAACAGCGCAAACCATGAGGAGACGTCATAGCCGGGCACAGTGTCCGCGATAGGCGGCAATTCAGGCGCGAAGGCGGAACGCTTCGCCGTGGTGATGGCGAGGCCCTTCAGCGTCCCGCCGCGCACCTGCGCCAGCGATGACGTGATGTTGTCGAACATGATGTCCACACGCCCGCCCATGATGTCCTGAATGGCTGGCGCGCTGCCGCGATAGGGAACATGGGTCATCTCGACGCCGGTCATTTTCTTGAAAAGTTCGCCTGAGAGATGAATGGAGGTGCCGACGCCTGACGAGGCATAGGTGAGCTTGCCGGGATTGGCCTTTCCATAAGCGATCAGCTCGGCCACATTTTTCACTGGCAGGTGATGGCCCGCGATGAGCATGTTGGGAACCATGGCCACCAGCGACACGGGCGCGAAATCGCCGACGGGATCGTAGCCGAGTTTTGGATAGAGATAGGGATTGGTGGCCAGGCCCACAGAAACGAGCAGGAACGTATCGCCGTTGGGCTCGGCGCGCGCCGCGATTTCCGTGCCGATATTGCCGCCCGCGCCGCCCTTGTTGTCGACGACGATGCTGCAATTCCACATCTGCCCGAGCTTGTCGGCCATGATGCGCGCGATGATGTCCGTGGCGCCGCCTGCCGCGAAGGGCACGATGAGCTTTATGTTGCGCCCCTGCGGCCAGGCGCTCTGGCCGCGCGCGATGGCGGGAAGCATGAGGCTTGCTGCAAGGCTGGCCGAGAAGCTGCGACGATCCATGGCGGGTCCCCCTTTTGTTGGCGCAATGCTAACTAAAGGGACAGGCGCCGTCCATCGCGCTCAGTGGATCTCCACCACCTCGACATCCATGCGGTTCACCTCGACTACATCGCCGACCACCTTATTGACGAGGGCGCGGGCCAGGGGCGAGACATGGGAAATCGTTTCGTGGGATGGGTCGGCCTCATCCTCGCCGACGATGCGCCAGCGTTGGCGCCGACCATCTTCGCGCGCGATGACGACTGTGCTGCCGAACTGCACCTTGCCACTATCCTTGAGCGGACGCACGAGCTCCGCATTGGAGCGGCGCGCCATCCAGTAGCGCAGATCACGCCCGATGCGCAGGAGATTGTGGCGCTCTTCTTCATCGCCATTCTTCGCCACCACCTTCTGCGCGAGCGAAAAGGCGTCCTGAAGCCGAGCGACTTCAGCATCGATATGGGCGAGCCCTTCTGGCGTCACCAGATTGCGATGGGGACTTACCGGACGCTCGGGAATGTCCTCGAGGACTTCGCCCTCGGGGTCCTTCATAAAGGCGATGCTCATTGGCTATCTCTCGTGGACAGGGCGGGCCTATTAAGGGCGGAACCGAAGGAATGGCTCCAGCAGTTTCGCGCTGCGCATACGGGCCGAACGCTCCAGTCGACTGGGCTCGCGCACACGATCATCGCCCGGTATGCGCCGGGGGATGGTGTCCGGACGGGGCCGCATGGGACCTTCTCCCCAAACCCATTCTCTTGTGTCGCGCTTTTTCAGGACTGCGGTCATGGCTTCGGCTCCTCGCGATGCAAACGCAAGTAGGCCCGCCACAGTTCCGGCCCGATTGGCGATTTAGCCGATCTCGACCACCACCCGGCCACGGATCACGCCATCGAGAATAGAGCGGGCCGCATCGATCGTCTGCTCGAAGGGAATAGTCGTGGTGAGGCTGGCGAGCTTGGCGGGGTCGAGATCGTTGGCGAGGCGCGCCCAGGCCGCGAGACGCCGGGGCTGCGGACACATGACGCTGTCGATGCCCAGAAGCGACACGCCGCGCAGGATGAAAGGCGCGACGCTGGCGGGCAAGTCCATGCCCTGCGCAAGACCACAGGCCGCCACGGCGCCGCCATAGCTCGTCTGCGCCAGCACATTGGCGAGCGTATGCGAACCCACGGAATCAACGCCCGCCGCCCAGCGTTCCTTGCCAAGCGGGCGGCCGGGAGCCGAAAGCTCGTTACGGTCGATGACCTCAGCCGCGCCCAGCCCCTTCAACCAATCAGCCTCCTGCGGGCGCCCGGTGGAGGCGATGACTCGCCAGCCCGCCTTGGCGAGCAGGGCGACCGCGACAGAGCCAACGCCGCCCGAGGCGCCGGTGACGATGGCCGGCCCCATGGCCGGGGTAACGCCATGGCGCTCCAGCGCCAGAAGGCTCAACATGGCCGTATAGCCTGCGGTGCCGATGGCCATGGCCTGCGCGCGCGTAAGCCCCTTCGGCAGAGGCGTCAGCCACTCGGCCTTGACCCTCGCCTTTTGCGCATAACCGCCAAGATGGGTTTCGCCGAGGCCCCAGCCGTTCAGCAGAACCTCATCGCCGGGCTTGAAGGCGGGATTGGCGGAGGCCTCGACGACGCCAGCAAAATCAATGCCCGGGATCATGGGGAAACGCCGGACCACAGGCGATTTGCCTGATATGGCGAGGCCATCCTTGTAATTCACGGTGGAATGGGTGACGCGCACGGTGACGTCGCCATCCATCAGCTCCGCTTCATCGAAATCGGTGAAAGCGGCCTGATAGCCGGCCTCTGACTTGTCAATGCGAATGGCCTTGAACGTTCCCATGATAACCCCCGCTTTTACGCGGGGATCATGCCATGGCGGATGGGCGGCGCGTCAAGCGGGCGCCATCCCCTCCTTACGGCTAACAGGCTTCTCGACGATGGGCAGGTTCACCACTGCGGAGAAGACGCCGAAGAAGATCGAGAGCAGCCACATCGCATGATAGGAACCGGTCGACTCACGCAGCCAGCCCGCCAGCATGAGCGCGATGAAGCCGCCCACCTGATGGGAGAAGAAGGCGAAGCCATATAGCATCGAGAAATAACGCGTGCCGAACATCACGCCGATCAGCGAAGAGGTCGGCGGCACGGTCGAGAGCCAGAGCAGGCCCGTCAGGGCGCCGAAGAGATAGGTCGTGAGCGGCGTAGCCGGCAGCATGATGAACATCACCGTCACCAGCGAGCGTGAGAGATAGATGCCCGAGAGCACGAAACGCTTGGGGAAACGTCCTGCCAGATAACCCGACGAAATCGAACCCACGATGTTGCAAAGCCCGACAAGCGCGAAGGCCCAGTAGCCGATCTCAGGCGCAATGCCCGCCTCGACGATATATTTCTGAAAATGCACCGTGACGAAGGCGAGCTGGAAGCCGCAGGTGAAGAAGCCAATCACCAGCAGGTTATAAGAGCGATGACCAAAGGCTTCCTTCAGCGCCTCGCGGAAGGATTGCTGGCGCTGGCCGGTGGCGGAGAGGCCATTGTCGAGCGGCGCGCTGGCGACCATGCGGGTCAGCGGGATCACGCAGAACATCATCACGCCAAAACCAATGGTCGTGATTTGCCAGCCAAAGCCGCTGACAAGGCCACCCGCCAATGGTGAAAACAGGAACTGACCAAAAGAGCCCGCAGCCGTGCCGAGGCCGAAGGCGAGCGTGCGCATGTTCTCAGGCACCAGCTTCATCAAGGCGCCGATGACCATGTTGAAAGAGCAGCCCGACAGGCCAAGCCCCATGATGACGCCAGCGGTGATGGTGAAGCTGGTGGGCGTCGAAGAATAGGCCATCAGGATGAGGCCAAGGCCGTAAAGGATGCAGCCGCCGGTCAGGACCCGCGCAGAGCCATATTTATCCGCGAGCGCGCCAGCAAAGGGCTGGCCAGCCCCCCACAGCAGATACTGCGCCGCCATGGCGAAGGAGAAAATGTCGCTGCCCCAGCCCCATTCCTTCAAAATCGGAAGCTGGAAGACGCCCACGGCCGACCGCGGCCCAAAGGTCAGCACGCCAATGAGGCAGCCTACCAGAATGATCAGTTCCGGCGGCAGCTTGCGGGCAAGATTAAGCGGCTGCTTCACGGAATCCTGAATCGTCATGGCTTACCCCATCCCCCGGCGGCATAGCCGGAATCTTAGAGAGCAACATAAACGGATGCGACGGTCTGCGCCAGTTTGGAGATTACGATTGAATCCATATTTGCCAAGCTATAGTCTAAATTGTTTTCAAAAAGGCGTTTCGATGATCATTTTTCATAAAAAATGCGACCATTCAGTCGCGCTCTACACCAGCGCCATTTTCCTCTCCGCTGCGCTGCTATTTTCCGTGCAGCCGATGTTCACCAAGATGGTCCTGCCGGTGCTGGGCGGATCGCCATCGGTGTGGTCCATCGCCATGGTGTTCTTCCAGTCGCTCCTGCTGGCGGGCTACGCCTATGCGCATCTGCTCGCCACCTGCATGGGACAGCGGCCTGGCGCAATCCTTCATGGACTTGTTTTGGCCGGCGCCTTTTTGTGCCTTCCCATCGCGGCGCGCGGCGGCCTAGAGCCGCCTGCGGGAAGCGATCCTTCGCTTTGGCTTGTCGGCGTCTTCGCCCTGTCGGTCGGCCTGCCCTTCTTCGCCCTTTCGGCGCAGGGCCCGCTCTTGCAAGCCTGGTTCGCCCGCTCAGGCCACGCACGCGCCGACGATCCCTATTTCCTCTACGCCGCCTCCAACATCGGCTCGTTCGCCGCCTTGATCGCCTATCCCTTGCTGATCGAGCCCTTCTTCGGCCTGCCGACGCAAAGCGCGGGATGGGCCATGGCTTTTGTCGTGATGGGCGCCGTTGTCGCGATGACGGGTCTGACTGGCGCGCGCGCCAGAGCTTGGAAGACGCCGTCCGCGCAGAGCGAGACGCGCGCGACCATTTCCCTTTACATGAAGGCCAGATGGATCGCCCTCGCCTTCGTCCCCTCCGCCCTTCTTGTGGCCGTGACAGCCCATATGGCGACGGACATCGGCTCCGCGCCACTCGTCTGGGTCATCCCTCTCGGCCTTTACCTCCTCAGCTTTCCGATTGTTTTCCGCGCACGCACGTCGAGCTTTGAATATGGCGCCATCTGCGTCCAAATCTGGGCCGGAGCGCTTGTGCTGATCAACATTGCACCGGGAAACCGTGGCGCGATGATCGCCCTGATCACGCTGCCCTTCCATCTCGCATTTTTCTTCGCAAGCGCGCTTGTGTGTCATGGCGCGCTTTATAATTCGCGGCCGCACGCTTGCCTGCTCACCACTTTTTATATGTGCCTGTCCTTTGGCGGCATGCTTGGCGGGGTCTTTGCTGGATTGGCGGCGCCGCTCATTTTCTCCAGTCTGGTCGAATATCCGATGCTGGTGGTCGCAGCACTGGCCTGCGCCCCACAGACGCTGATTCAGCTCCGAAACATCCCACGCCGCGAAGTCCTCTCCTTCGGCTCCTTATTCCTCATCGCCGGAGCGATTTTTGCGATCCTCACCTTATTCACGCCATGGTCTGCTCAGGCGCGCATTCTCCTGATCCTGCTGATTGGCCTGCCGATGCTAATCAACTGGCGTCTGCGTGGCCGGACGCTGTTGCTAGGGTTGCTGACGCTCGTCACGATCCTCTGCGTAAAAACTTTCACGCAAGGCGAATCTCACCGATCCTTCTTTGGCGTCACCATCGTCGAAGACGCCAATGATGGCGCGGTCAGGCAAATGATGCATGGCACGACATTGCATGGGGCCATTCGCCTGCGGAATGCAGATGGCGCGCCAGTCAGCGGACGTCCGACGCCCACAACCTATTACACACTTACCGGCGCAATGGGCGAGACGATCTCGGCCATTCGCGCCGCCAAGGGAAGCATCGAGCATGCGGCGGTGGTCGGACTTGGGACAGGATCGCTCGCCTGCCACTTCGGGCTATCCGAGCGCGTGACCTTCTATGAAATAGATCCAGTGATCGTAAAGCTTGCGACTGACAAAGCGCTTTTTCGCTTTCTCTCCGACTGCGATGCGCGGCCCGACATCGTGCTCGGCGATGCGCGGCTGACGCTCGCGAGGCAAGCTGAGAAAAGCGACGTCATTGTGGTCGACGCCTTTTCATCAGACGCCATTCCCATGCATCTCATCACGCGCGAAGCAGTGGGCGTTTATCTGTCGAAACTCGCGCCAAATGGGGCGCTCGTGATGCATATCTCCAACAGAATTGTCGAGCTCGGGGACATCATCGCGCGTATTGGCGCAGAGCATGGGCTTGTCGCCTATGTCTGTCTGGATATGCCCAAAGCCAATGAGAACGATCTGGCGCTCGCCAGCAAAGTGATGGTCCTGGCGCGTTCGCCGCAAGACCTTCGGCTGCTGCTAGAGCAGCCGGAAAGGTGGACGCCCTTAACGCCGCCACCCTCCTATCCCATATGGACCGACGACCGCTCGACCATCTTCACGGCGCTGGCCGCCAAGTGGCTGCGCTGATCGTCGCAGATCACATATTCGGATAGTTCGGCCCGCCGCCGCCCTCGGGCGTCGTCCAGGTGATGTTCTGGGCGGGGTCCTTGATGTCGCAGGTTTTGCAGTGGACGCAGTTCTGCGCGTTGATGACGAAGCGCGGGTCCTGCTTCAGCTCCTCGTCGTCGTAAACGACCTCATAGACGCCCGCAGGGCAGTAGAGCCGCGCAGGTTCGCCATAGACCCGCAGGTTCTCGCGCACGGGAACGTCGGGATCCCTTAGGCGCAGATGCACCGGCTGACTTTCCTCGTGATTGGTGTTCGAGATGAACACTGACGAGAGCCGATCGAAGGTCAGCACGCCATCGGGCTTGGGATAGACCTTGGGGGTCACCTCCGACAGCGGCTTCAGGGTCGCATGGTCGGGCTTGCCATGGTGAAGCGTGCCGAAGAAAGAGAAGCCGAAGAGTTCGTTGGTCCACATGTCGAGACCGCCGAGCGCGACGCCGACGAAGGTGCCGAACTTCGACCACAGCGGCTTCACATTGCGGACCTTCTTGAGGTCGCGGCCGATGTCGCTGGTGCGCCAGTTCTGCTCAACGCTCGCGAGCTCATCATTGGCGCGGCCCTGCTCGATGGCCTTCGCCGCCTCTTCAGCAGCGAGGATGCCAGAGAGGATCGCGTTATGAGAACCCTTGATGCGCGGCACATTCACAAAGCCAGCCGCGCAGCCCAGCAAGACGCCGCCGGGGAAGGAGAGTTTCGGCGCCGATTGCCAGCCGCCTTCGGTGATGGCGCGCGCGCCGTAAGACAGACGCTTAGCGCCTTCGAAGGTCGGCGCGATCATCGGATGGGTCTTGAAACGCTGGAACTCGTCGAAGGGCGAGAGCGTCGGGTTCTCGTAGTTGAGATGCACGACGAAGCCGACGACCGCGAGCCCGTCCTCCAGATGATAAAGGAAGGAGCCGCCGCCCGTGTCCTGATCGAGCGGCCAGCCGAAGGAGTGCTGCACTAGGCCGGGCTGATGCTTGGCGGGATCGAGCCGCCACAATTCTTTCAGGCCGATGCCGAACTTCTGGGGATCGCGCCCTTCGTCGAGTTTGAACCGCTCGATGAGCGTCTTCGTCAGCGAGCCCCGCGCGCCTTCACAGAAGAAGGTGTATTTGCCGCGCAGCTCCATGCCGCGGGTGAATGTGTCCTTGGGGTTGCCCTCGCGGTCGACGCCCATGTCGCCGGTGGCGACGCCGACGACTTCGCGATTGTCGCCATAGAGAACTTCGGCGGCGGCGAAGCCGGGATAGATCTCGACGCCCATCGCTTCTGCGCGTGCGGCCATCCAGCGGCAGACATTGCCCAGCGAGCCCACGAAATTCCCGTGGTTGTCCATCAGCTTCGGCATCAGGGCGTTAGGCAGGCGCAAACCGCCCGCAGGCCCAAGCAGATAGAACCGGTCCTCGGTGACCTCCGTCGTCAGCGGACGCTCGGGGTCCTCGCGCCAGTCAGGCAGCAGCCGGTCGAGGCCCACGGGATCGATCACCGCGCCCGAGAGAATGTGGGCGCCCACTTCGGAGCCCTTCTCGACCACGACCACGCTCAGGTCAGGCGCGATCTGTTTCAGGCGAATGGCGGCGGCGAGGCCCGAGGGGCCAGCGCCCACGATGACCACATCGAAATCCATGCTTTCGCGCGGGGAAAGATCGTGAGCGGCTTCGGCCATTCCAATGGGCTCCAGAGGCGCGGGACGACGGATCCCGCTTTCGCGCCATGAATAGCGTGACCTGCGGCTGCGACCAAGAGGTAGGCGACTCGCGCTGGGCTTCGGCAGGCGCTACATTGGTCTTATGTCTCTTTCGCAGGCGCCCACGAACGATCTCGACCATGCCCAGCTCGCCGCCATCCTGCGGTGGTACGCGGACATGGGCGTCGACATCGCCGTCGAAGAGACGCCCCGCAACCGCTTTCTGGAAACGCCTAGGGCGCCGGCCCCAGCCTCGCCCGAGCCGGCCCAACGCGCCGCCCCTGCACTGCCCCGCACCCCCGAGGTTTTCAGCGCCAGCCCCGGGCGCGCCATTGACGCCGCCGCCGCCCTATCGGTCGAAGCCGCCATCCAGTCGGCGCGCGAAAGCGCCGCAAGGGCCACGACGCTCGAAGAGCTGCGCGCGGAACTCATGGGTTTCGAAGGCTGCATCCTGAAGCGTACCGCAAGCAACTTCGTCTTTGCGGAAGGCGACCCCAAAGCGCGGATCATGTTCGTCGGCGACGCTCCGGGCGATGAGGACGACCGTCAGGGGCAGGCCTTCATCGGCAAGCCCGGACGCCTCATGGACAAGATGCTGAAGTCAATCGGGCTAGAGCGTCAAAAGGTCTGGCTATCGAATCTCCTCCCCTGGCGCATTCCGGGCAAACGCGCGGCGACGCCGCAGGAGATCGCGGTCTGCCTGCCTTTCCTCATGCGCCAGATCGAGCTGATCCAGCCCGCCATTCTGGTCTGCCTTGGCAATGAGGCGGCCCTCACCCTCATGGACATCAAGGGCGGGGTTATCCGTGGCCGGGGAGTCTGGCGGGAGCTGCGTCCGGAGGGCGTTCCCCCCATCCGCGCCATCGCGACCCTCGCCCCGAGCTACATGCTTCGCGCCGTCGCCAGCAAGCGCGACGCCTGGCGCGACATGCTCGAGATCCGCAAGGCTTTCGCCAGCCTTGGCTGACCGGCCCCTACCTTTCCCCGCAGGCTTTGCCTAAATAAAGGTCCGGCAGGAGGACATGCGATGAGATGGGAAGATTTCCGCCAGTCGGCCAATGTCGAGGACAGGCGCGACGATGACGAGGGCGTCGGCGTCGGCATGCCCTTTGGCGGCGGTGGAATTGGCATCGGCACGATCATCGTGCTGGGCCTCATCGGCTATATGCTCGGCATCGACCCGCGCATTCTCATCGGCGGCGCGGAAATGGCCGGGGTCGGCCGCCAAACGCCGCAATATGAACAGCGCCAGCAAACGCAGCCTCGCCCCAATGGCAATGGCAATGGCTCCCCCACCGACCAGACCGGCCGCTTCGTCTCGGCAGTCCTCGCCCAGAACGAGGACGTCTGGAGCGAGATCCTGCCCGACCAGAAAAACATCCGCTTCAAGGCGGCGCCGCTGGTTCTCTTTTCAGGGGCCACGCGCTCTGGCTGCGGCGCGGCGCAGTCCGCCATGGGGCCATTCTATTGCCCAACCGACGGCAAGATCTATCTCGACACGTCCTTCTTCAATGACATGAAGTCGAAATTGGGGGGCGGCGGAGACTTCGCCTATGCCTATGTGATCGCCCACGAAATGGGGCACCACATCGAAAACCTGCTCGGCGTGCTGCCCCGCGTGCAGCGCGCCCAGCAGCAGGCCTCAAACCAGGGCGAGGCCAATCGCCTGTCCGTGGGCGTAGAGCTGATGGCCGATTGCCTTGCGGGCGTCTGGGCGGCCAACGCCGACCGCAAATGGCGCATCCTCGAACAGGGCGACATCGAGAAAGCCATCTCCACCGCCAGCGCCATCGGCGATGATCGCCTGCAGAAGGCATCGCGCGGCTATGCTGTGCCCGACAGCTTCACCCACGGCTCCTCAGCCCAGCGCGTCGCATGGTTCCAGAAGGGACTGCAGACCGGCAAGGTCGACGCCTGCAACACATTCGCCAGAACGACCGCAAGGTGACCATGCCCGGAATTGACGAGAGCCTCCCCTTCATCGCCCTGAAGATAGCCGTGCTGACGGTGTCCGACACGAGGCGGTTCGAAGATGATAAATCCGGATCGACCCTCGTGGATCGGCTGACGCAGGCGGGCCATCATCTGGCCGACCGCGCCATCGTCACCGACGATGTGGAGGCGATCCAGCGGCAAGTGAGGGCCTGGATCAGCAACCCCGAGGTCGATGTCATCATCTCCACCGGGGGCACAGGCTTCACCGGGCGCGACGTGACGCCGGAAGCCATTGAGCCGCTTCTGGAAAAACGCATGGATGGCTTTTCCGCAGTTTTCCACAGGATCAGCTACGACAAGATCGGCACATCCACGATCCAGTCCCGCGCGACCGGCGGCGTGGCGGGGGCGACCTATATTTTCGTGCTGCCCGGCTCGCCCGGCGCCTGCAAGGACGCATGGGACGGCATCCTCGTCCACCAGCTGGACTATCGGTATCGCCCCTGCAATTTCGTCGAGATCATGCCCCGGCTCGATGAACACCTGCGCCGCGGCAAGGCGAAGGGCTAGGCTCAGTCAACCGGGCGCAGCCGGGTGCGGGCCGTGGGCGCGGCCCCTGCCCTGCTGACAAGCGTCGCAAAATCAGGGCTCTTGGGGTCAAGCACGGCGCGCTTTGCGACGAGGCCGTGAACAGGCGAGAGGCCGGGCGCAAGCCGGGTCAGCAATCCCCCGGGAACCGCGCGAAACCGCAGCGCATCCGGCCGCGTGGCTCGCTGGAATAGATCCGATATTTCCTCGATGAACCCCGCCTGCGGCGCAAAGCCCGCCCGCAGGACCAGCAGGAGATCGCTTCGCGAAGAGGCCATGGCCGCCGCGATCACGCCTGCGGCGTCCCCCGCCAGCGCCATCTCGCAACCCGCGTGATCGGCGATCTTTTGAAGCTCCGCGCTCTCGCCTGCGCTGGCGAGGGTGACATCGCGCACCAGCCCCTCGATCGCCGCAGGCACAAGGGCGGAAAGGCTCCGCACCACCGCCTC
>CANGOK010000037.1 GCA_947455285.1 Beijerinckiaceae bacterium
GCCGCCGAGCCCTGCACCTGAATCATGAAAACTTCGATGGCGTCGCGCAGCCAAACGAGCGGCTGAAATCGTCCCGGCCCCGTGGCTTCGATGGCGGCGCGGTCGGGATAGGGGCTGATTGCTTCGAGATCAGATGGGCGTACGAAAACAGGTTCGATGAACTCCGCCGTTCGCTCAAGGGAGCCCGGAACCACTGGCTCATAATAACCTGTCAGGAATGCTGGCGGCTCCTCGCCTGTCTCAATGCGGCAGGGGATGAAATGCGTCTCGAAGAAACGCCGGGCGTCTGCTCCCGTATCGACCCTTTCTGCAAGCGCCTGCTCGCAGATCGTCCGCAAGGACGCGGGCGGTGGCAAGGCGATGCGCAGTTCTTTCCCCTCGCTTGCGATCAGGCGCGCAGACTGAACGAAAGCGGCGAAGGCGGCGAAATGATCGTCTTCGCCATAGCCGGACAAGTCAGTGAAATCGACAGGCTGCAGCCGCGCGCCGGCAGGCTTCGAAAAAGGGTCTGTGAAAGACGGCGCCTGCACGATCAATGCGCGGCTTCGGTCGCCACAAGCCTCCAATTCGGATCCTTGGCCGCAACCTGACGTGCGAAGGTCCAGACATCGACCACATCCATGATCTTATCCGTACCGCCATCGATGACCGCGCCAGCACGGTCGCGAGTAAGGGTGATAAGCTTGGAGGCGAAGCGCACCGTAATCTGCGCCGTTCCCTCCCGCAGATGGGCATCCGCAATGGTGGCCCTGTCAATAGAGACGAATGTGGTCTCCACTGTCTCGCCCTGCGCTTCACGGGCGCTTATGGCCGCGCCGAAACTGTCAAACACGTCAGAAGCAAGCAACCCCTGCAAGGTGTTACGATCACCTCGGGCGAAGGCGGTCACGATCAACTCATAAGCGGAACGCGCGCCGTTCTGAAAAGCGCCGCCATCGAAATTTGAATCCGTAGCGCCGATGGCGTCGAGACCCGGAAATGCTTCAGCATCCGCAATCTTACCCCAACGCTCCTCAGCCGTGGCGGGAGCGGAACGATTGGCGTCGACCGGCGAGGCGCCGGGAAGGCGAATGACATTGCCCTGCGACGTTCCGCCCTGAACCCCACTCTCATCACCACTGCGACGCTTGAAAGGATCATAGGGCGGGCGTTCTTCGCCGGTCCGCGTCCCCAGGACCGACTTCAGCTTGATGAGGACGAAAATCGCTAGAATGGCGAAAATGATCGTCGAGATATCGAAACTGTCGTGCATCGTGTTCTTTCAATCACAGGAGAAGGCAGTCTACCCATATGTGGCGCTTCCTGAGCCTTTATGCAAAGGGGCGACGCTGGGTTGGGATGCAGAGCCAAGCCTTGTTCGCTCGATCCTTTCTATGTTAGGTCCACGCTTCTGCAGTGGATTTTATCCTGCTGGCCGCTTTTCGGGAGAGTTCCAACATGGCTGACAATGGCGAAGGTTCGAACAACGAGGCGCTGCCTCAGCTGAATGTTCTTGCGCAATATACGAAAGACCTCTCCTTTGAAAACCCCCATGCGCCGAAGTCGCTGGGGCCGCAGGAAGAGGGTCCGGAGATCAGCATTCAAGTGAATGTGAACGCCAAGCAGCTTTCGGAAGGCGAATTTGAGGTCGATCTCCTCCTCGAAGGCTCCGCTCAGGCCAAGGGCTCAGTGCTCTTCAAGTTCGAGCTTGATTACGCCGGCATCTTCCGTGTCCGGAACATTCCCGAAGCCGAGCTGCATGCGGTCATCATGATCGAATGCCCGCGTCTGCTCTTTCCCTTCGCGCGCCAGATCATCGCCGACAACGTTCGCAACGGCGGCTTCCCGCCCCTGTTCATCGACCCCATCGATTTCGTGGCGCTCTATCGTCAGCGCATCGCCGACATGCAGCCGGCCAACGCCACGCCCGCCTGAACGAACAAAGTCTGGCGCGCTTATTCGATGTAATCGCGCCAGACCGCCTTATCGCCAAGAGTGGCGAGGAACTGCGCATGGGCCTGCGCTTCCTCGTCCTTCAGCAAGGGAGCCAAAGGCGCAGGCCGCTCCCGTCGCACCTTGATTTCCGCTTTCTGGCGGATCGCGGCTTCCGACGCCAGAATGAGCGTCGCCTGGCGGCCCCCCATCAGTTCCGCATAGACCTCCGCAAGGATCTCGGAATCCATGAGCGCGCCGTGTTTGGTGCGGCGTGAATTGTCGATCTTGTAGCGCGCGCAAAGCGCGTCGAGCGAATTGGCGGCGCCGGGATGTTTGCGCCTCGCATAGGCGAGCGTATCAAACGCGCGGTCCGCGGGGAGCAAAGGCAAGCCTGCGCGCTTCAATTCCGAATTGAGAAATTTCATGTCGAATTCGGCGTTGTGGATCACAAGCCGGGAGTCGCCAATAAAGGCTAGAAAGTCGGCTGCTGCATCCTTGAACAGCGGCTTGCCTTTCAGAAATTCGGTCGAGAGGCCGTGAACGTTGAACGCGCCTTCCGGCACATCACGCTCGGGGTCGAGATAGGTATGGTAATGTTCGCCGGTCGGGATGTAGTTCAGGATCTCGACGCAGGCGATCTCCACCAGCCTGTCGCCGGTGGCCGGATCAAGTCCCGTCGTTTCCGTGTCCAGAATGATTTCGCGCATGGGCGCCGGCCTTTTCGAGATAGGCGGCGGCGCGCAGAATGGAATCAACTTCGCGACCGGCCGCTTCGAAACCCCTGCTCGTATCGATGATGAAATGCGCGCGGGCGCGCTTTTCCCGATCAGGAATCTGCTTGACGACTATGGCTGCGAATATCTCCGGCGTCATCCCGGGCCGGGCCAGAACGCGGGACTTTTGCACTGATTCAGGGGCGGTCACGACAACAACCGCATCCACCTCGCTGGAGCCGCCAATCTCGAACAACAAGGGTATGTCGAGAACCACAACTGCGTGGTTGTCTTTTTCAGCAGCGCGCAAAAAAGCCTCACGCTCCTGCGCCACCAGGGGATGAATGATGGCCTCCAGCCTTTGCATCGCGGCGCCATCGCCAAGCACCGCCTGACGCAGGGCCCCGCGATCCACCACACCATCTCGAACCGTTCCAGGGAAGGCGACTTCTATGAGCGGGGCGGCCCTGCCGGCATAAAGCGCGTGAACAGCAGCGTCGGAATCATGCACGGGCACGCCGCGCTGCCGAAACATATCAGCCGTCGCGGATTTACCCATTCCGATTGAGCCAGTGAGGCCAAGGTTCACCATGTGCGTCTCAACCTCGCAATAAGGAAAGGCTGCGCAGACCCACCAGCAATGGATGCAAGGGCATGCCCATGATCACTGAATGCTGGCCTTCAATTTTATCGAAAAGATGAACGCCTAGCCCTTCGATCTGATAGGCGCCGACGCTGCCCAAAACCGCTTCGCCGGCTGCATCTAGATAGGCCTCGATAAAATCGGCGCTGAGTGGCCGCATGGTCAGACTCGCGTGATCAGCAACCTCCAGCACGATCTCGCCATCTCGCGCCAAAATGGCAGCCGAATGCAGCTGATGAACCCGGCCAGACAATAGGCGAAGGTGCGCACGAGCGCCGTCTCTTCCTTCCGGCTTGGCCAGAAGAACACCATCGATTTCCAGCGTCTGATCTCCACCCAGCACATAACGCCCTGGATAATGCGCGCTCACCTGGCTCGCCTTCGCCTTTGCAAGCGCAGTCGCAATCGCAGAGCCGCCAGCTCCAGCCGCGCGCAATGGCGCTTCCAACGAGCGTTCATCAACGTCAGGCCGGATGATTTCAAAGGGAAGACCCGCGCTTTCAAGCATCTGCGCACGGGCGGCGCTGCCGGAAGCCAGAATCATTCGATCAGGAGACATCCAGAGCTTATGTGAGAGCACGCTCATGTGGTCGGAGCCTCAGCGCTTATCTTCAAACGATGCGCCTTGAACAAATCGATGATCGCCGCGGCGGTCTCTTCGATAGAACGTCGTGTGACATCGATCATCGGCCAGCCATGCGCTGCGCAAAGACGACGTGAATGGGCGATCTCCTCAGCGACCGCAATCCGATCCACATAAGAGGTTTCCTGATCGGCGTTCAGCGCCAGCAATCTGTTCTGCCTGATCTGAACGATACGCTCCGGCGAGGCCACGAGCCCCACCACCAGAGGGTTCCTCACCGTCTCGACCCCCGGCGGCAAGGGGACATTGGGGACAAGCGGAATGTTGGCTGTCTTAATGCCCCTGTTGGCGAGATAGATGCTGGTGGGCGTCTTGGACGTGCGGCTGACGCCAAGCAACAAAACATCCGCATCTTCGATGTTCTGGGGCTGCTGGCCATCGTCATGCATCATAGTGAAATTCAGCGCATCGATCCGCTTGAAATATTCCGCGTTCAGCATGTGCTGTGCGCCGGGCTTGGAGGCCGAGGACTCGCCCAGATAGGCATCGAAAAGGTCAAAGATTGGCCGCAGAACAGAAAGGCACGGGCTGCCCATTTCGCGGCAGGCTTCCTGCAGGCGATCCGACAGTTCGCGATCCACAAAAGTAAAGAGAACGATGCCGGGGGCCGCCTCAATTTCGGTGATCGCGCGGTCAAGCTGCGCGCGTGTGCGAACGAGCGGGAACACATGCTCGATGGATGCCACGCCTTGATACTGAGCCGCGACGGCTCTGCTTGCCGCGATGAGTGTTTCGCCGGTGGCGTCAGACACCAGATGAAGGTGGAAATAGCTGCGTCCCAAAGCGACCTCTCTCGCTATCCACAGAACCTGAGCGTTGTGGAGAGCAGTGGATAACGGGCGCCAAATGGCGAGTTCGACCCACACTGCCCTGAGCGGCGATTTTTCTCAACCGGTCTGCCGTTGGTGAGAAAAATTGCAGGTGACCTGCGGTTAAGTCTAATTACGGGGGAAACCCTTTGGCGATCCACAGAATGGGTTAGGCCAACACACCGGAATGGTTAACGAATTACTAATGAATCCAGCTTAGGCCTAGGTCCTGTGGATTGGTGTGATTATGTGCGTAAGGATCTGATTGGCTCTGCATGGAATGGCGTGAACGATGTGAGGGGCGCCTATAATAAGAAAACGATTCAAGAATCTTTTCTCTTTTATTTTATGAACGATCAGCATCTCATGCGAATGAGATCATGATTGATCGAATCATTCGAATGAATTTCGAAATAGAGTCTGGCGAAGGATTTGCCGATGACCGGTTATCTCTGGATCAAATCGCTGCATGTCATAGCGATTATCGCCTGGATGGCGGGATTGCTCTATTTGCCACGACTTTTCGTCTACCATTGCGGAACGAGTGCTGGATCCGAAACGTCCGAGACCTTCAAGATCATGGAACGACGCCTTTTGCGCGCGATCATGACACCCGCGATGACCCTGGCGTGGATTACAGGGCTAACTCTTGCGGTTCAGGCTGGTTTTTTCACCGCTGGGTGGTTTCATTTCAAGCTGTTGCTCGTTCTGATCATGTCTGCAGCGCATGGTTACATGTCCAGGTGCGTGAGAACATTCGCCGCCGACGCTAATCAACGTAGCCATAAGTTCTACCGTATCTTGAACGAGATCCCGACGCTGCTGATGCTGGGTATTGTCGTGGCTGTCATCGTGAAACCGTTCTGACTTTCCATCTGAGGGGTCCGACAGGCTTGCCATGGGCCGTGAATCGTTCTATTCGTTAGGTCCCTCCTTGCAGTGACGCTTTGCTTTTCCTTTCGCTTTGGCGAGGGCCGGAAGTTCCCCACTTCCAGCGCAAGCGCTGCTTTCAATCAATCTTCGCGCCTTAGGCGCTCAAGGGTCATCCCCCATGCGGGAAATCAAACTCCAGGACCTTAAGTCCAAGGCCCCGATGGAACTTCTTGCATTTGCAGAAGAACACGAGGTCGAGAATGCTTCGACTTTGCGCAAGCAGGAATTGATGTTTGCCATTCTCAAGCAGCTCGCTAGCCGCGATGTTGAGATCATTGGCGAAGGCGTCATCGAGGTTCTGCTTGATGGCTTCGGGTTTCTGCGTTCGCCCGACGCCAACTATCTGGCTGGGCCGGATGATATCTATGTATCGCCGTCGCAGATTCGCCGCCTGGGCCTTCGCACCGGTGACACTGTTGAGGGTTTGATCCGTAGTCCCAAGGAAGGTGAGCGTTATTTCGCCCTTCTCAAGGTCAATACGATCAATTTCGAAGATCCTGAGCGCGTTCGCCATAAGGTGAACTTCGACAACCTGACGCCGCTCTATCCCAATGAACGGTTGAAGCTCGAGATCGAGGATCCGACGCGTAAGGATTTTTCATCTCGCGTCATCGATGTGGTGTCGCCAATAGGCAAGGGTCAACGCGCCCTTATCGTTGCGCCGCCCCGCACTGGTAAAACAGTGTTGCTGCAGAATATTGCTCAATCGATCACTACGAATCATCCCGAGTGCTATCTGATCGTGCTTCTTATTGATGAGCGCCCGGAAGAAGTGACGGACATGCAGCGTTCGGTGAAGGGCGAGGTGGTCTCGTCCACTTTCGACGAACCTGCCGTGCGGCACGTCCAAGTCGCTGAAATGGTTATCGAAAAGGCGAAAAGACTCGTAGAGCACGGGCGTGATGTCGTGATCCTTCTAGATTCGATCACTCGACTTGGACGAGCCTACAACACGGTCGTTCCGTCATCTGGCAAGGTCCTGACTGGCGGCGTTGACGCTAACGCGCTGCAACGCCCCAAGCGCTTCTTTGGCGCCGCCCGCAATATCGAAGAGGGCGGGTCGCTGACCATCATCGCGACGGCCCTGATTGATACGGGTTCGCGTATGGACGAAGTGATCTTTGAAGAATTCAAGGGCACCGGTAACTCCGAAATCATTCTGGATCGCAAGGTCGCTGACAAGCGTGTCTTCCCGGCGATCGACATCACGCGCTCTGGGACCCGTAAGGAAGAGCTGCTGGTGCCGCCGGATATTCTCAAGAAGATGTATGTCCTGCGTCGCATCCTCAACCCGATGGGGACGGTGGACGCCATCGAGTTCCTCATGGGCAAGTTGCGCGAAACTCCCAAGGGCAACGCGACCTTCTTCGATTCCATGAATACCTGATGGCTTCGGCCTGAATCGGGTCTCTAAGCTGTTTCACGTGAATCATCGAGTCGGCGAAAGCCGACTCGATTCGTTTGCGGAACGGGTGTAGAAGCCGATCACCAAACAAGTCTCCTTCAGGAATATAAAGGTGTCCGACACCATTTTCGCAGCTGCGAGTGGCGAAGGCCTTTGCGCCATTTCCGTCATCAGAGTGTCCGGCCCTGACGCAGATCCGGCGTTGCGTGCGCTTTGCAGCCCACACGCCATGCCTCAGCCAAGATATGCAGCGCTTCGCAGAATTCGCCATCCTGATACCGGCGCTCTGCTTGATCAAAGCTTGGTGCTCCGATTTTCGGCTCCCGCAAGCTTCACGGGAGAAGACTGTTTCGAACTTCACATCCATGGTGGCCGTGCTGTCACCGCGGGCGTTCTGGAAGCCCTTGGGCGCTGTCCAGGTCTACGACCTGCACAGCCCGGCGAATTCACGCGACGAGCGTTCCTGAACGGAAAGCTCGATCTCACGGAAGCAGAGGGTCTCGCAGACCTCATTGAGGCGAACACTGTCGCACAGAGGGATCAGGCGCTTGCGCTGGCTGGCGGCCAGTTACGCGGTCGCGCGGAGCAATGGCGTAGCGATATCATGTCGGTTAAGGCGCAAGTAGAAGCCGATATCGATTTCAGCGATGAGGCTGATGTCCCTTCTGATGTCGCATCAGATCTTATCGATAGGATCGACTTGCTGTGCAACGATATGGAAAAAGCGCTCAGCGAGGGTCGACGAGGCGAAATTTTGCGGCGTGGCTTTACGGTTGTGCTTGCTGGCGCGCCTAACGCAGGAAAGTCGTCGTTGATGAACGCCCTAGTCCGTAGGGACATCGCCATCGTCTCTTCCATTCCTGGCACGACGCGTGACTTAATCGAAGCGTCGCTTGACCTCGAAGGGCTGCCGGTGACCTTGGTTGATACAGCCGGGTTGCGGGATGCCGGCGATGAAATAGAGCTGGAAGGCATCAAGAGAGCGCGAGCGCGGGCGGAGGCCGCTGATCTTGTCCTCTGGCTGTCGGCTCCGGGTGAGGACGAAATCACCGTTGAGTTGCCGCAGTCTCCCATTCTGAAAATCCTCTCAAAGAGTGATCTTCGCACTGCCGATTCGGCGCCGGAACAAATGCTTCGCTTGTCCGCTCGTACGGGAGAGGGCGTTGACGCCCTGCTGAAGGCGATAGCTGAACGCGCCCGCAGAGCGCTCAGGCCTGAGGAGCCGGCTTTGATGACACGTCAGCGCCATAGGCAAGGCCTTGCGGACGCTGTGTCTGCATTACGGCGGATTGTTTCCGGTATGCCGATCGAGGTGGCGGCTGAAGAATTACGGATCGCCGCCCGCTCTCTTGGCTCCATCATCGGACTTGTGAGCGCTGAGGATGTTCTCGGTGAGATTTTCGGTCGGTTTTGCATCGGCAAATAGGGATGTTTCACGTGAAACGCGTTCGATTCGGATCCGGTTTGAACGGAGCTCATCATGCAGAAATTTGATGTGGTCGTCATTGGCGGAGGCCATGCAGGTTGCGAGGCGGCGGCTGCTTCGGCGCGCATGGGCGCGAAAACCGCACTTTTAACCCAGGATCCCTATTCCATTGGGGTCATGTCCTGCAATCCCGCTATCGGAGGATTGGGGAAGGGACATCTCGTACGTGAAATTGACGCGCTCGACGGCGTTATGGGACGCATGGCTGATCGGGGTGCGATCCAGTATCGGCTTCTGAACCGCGCCAAAGGACCTGCCGTCCGCGGACCGCGAGCCCAGATTGATCGCGCACAATATCGGATGGCGATGCAGGCTGAACTAGCAGCCACACCGGACCTCACAATTCTACGTGGCGAAGCAGCCAGGCTGATCGTCGAGAAGGATCGAGTATGCGGATTAGAGACACTGGATGATCGATTCGCTTGCGGTTCGATTGTCGTCACGACCGGGACATTTCTTGGTGGCCTGATCCATCTCGGTGAGAAGACCTGGCCAGCTGGGCGTTTTGGGGAGGGCCCAAGTCTTGAACTGTCCCGCTTTTTCCGAGAAAGCGGATTTACGGTTGGGCGCCTGAAGACTGGAACCCCGGCTCGGCTTCATCGTGATTCCATTGATTGGTCCATACTGGAACGGCAAGATGGTGATGAGGACCCGATGCCGTTCTCCGAATTATCCAGCGGACCAGTTCTGCGTCAGGTTCCTTGTCACATCACCCGTACGACCCCAGAAGGTCATGCAGTCATTCACGCGAATATCGCGCGGGCACCGATGTTTTCGGGACAGATCAAGGGGCAAGGTCCGCGATATTGCCCCTCTATCGAGGATAAGGTGACTCGTTTCGCAGAGCGGGAGAGTCATCAGATCTTCCTTGAGCCTGAAGGGCTCGATGATCCTACCATCTACCCCAATGGCATCTCGACTTCCTTGCCCGAGGATGTGCAGGACGCTTTCTTGCGGACGATTCCCGGCCTTGCGAATGTCGAAATCCTGCGGCCCGGTTACGCCATCGAATATGATTTCATCGATCCGCGCGAACTGACTCGTAGTCTGCAAACCAAGAAAGTCGCGGGGCTGTTTCTGGCCGGCCAGATCAACGGTACAACTGGATATGAAGAAGCGGCGGGGCAGGGGCTCATTGCTGGGCTTAACGCCGCGGCTTTTGCATGTGATCAGCCCGAAGTGATCATTGACCGAACGGAAGCCTATCTTGGCGTGATGATCGATGATCTCGTGACGCGCGGCGTTACGGAGCCGTATCGAATGTTCACCTCCCGAGCGGAATACCGCCTTAGCCTGCGCTCGGACAATGCCGATCAGCGCCTTACCGGTCGAGGCCTCGATATCGGTTGTGTCGGCATGACCCGGCGGGCGCATCATGCAGCCAAGATGGCGGCGCTGGATGCGGCGCGCAACCTTGTAACGGGACTGAGCCTCTCTCCAAATGAAGCTGGAAAATACGGGTTGAGCGTGAATAGGGACGGCGTGCGTCGCTCTGGTTTCGATCTCTTATCCTATCCCGACATAAGCTGGGCGCGCCTCTCCGAGATTTGGCCCGAGCTTAACCAGGTGTCCGGCCCCATCGCCGAGCAGATCGAAATTGACGCCAAATATGCGGTCTATCTGGATCGGCAGAAGAGGGATGTGCAGAGTTTCCGCCGTGAGGAGGAGGCGCTGATTCCGTTGGATTTGGATTATGGGGCTATGGCGGGCTTGTCGAACGAGTTGCGGGCCCGACTTTCACTCGTTCGCCCAGCCACTTTAGGTCAGGCTTCACGTATCGAGGGGATGACGCCAGCAGCGCTGACCCTTGTGGTTGCTCATCTTCCTCGTCGCGAGAATCACGCATGACGGCCCTTGCAGTAGAGCCAGCCCCCCTCGCACGAGCCGTCGATGACGATCTCGAGGCCCGGCTCAAGATCTTCGAAGAGATCTTGTTGAAGTGGCAGCCGAAGATGAATCTCGTCGCGCCGTCTACGCTCAAATCGATTCGGACCCGACACGTCGAGGATTCGCTTCAGGTGACGGATGTCTTGCCCACAGCCAGGAGCTGGATCGATCTTGGCTCCGGCGGCGGGTTCCCGGGGATCGTGTCGGCGCTGCGGCTGCGCGGCGAACCCGGTGCCATGGTTTATCTCGTAGAGAGTGACCACCGGAAATGTGCGTTTCTCCGGGAAGTTTCACGTGAAACACAGGCCCCGGTCGAAGTTCATCGTGGCCGCATCGAGGATGTACTTGAATCCTTGCCAAAGGTGGAGGCTATTAGCGCCAGAGCCCTGGCCAGTCTCGCGATTCTGGTCGAGATGAGCATCGACAGGCTCGAAAAAGGCGCCGTCGCAGTCTTTCTGAAGGGACAAGATGTAGGGTCTGAATTGACCCAAATGCCTATTTATAGTAGCTTAACCACTAGATTGGTGGCCAGTCGGACCGACCCTCAGGGGCGAATCGTGATCCTCGGCCGTAGCGATCTTGTGTCTGCAAGTGGGGTGGGGCGGTGACAGAAGAGCTTCAAACGAGGGTTCTTGTCCTCGCCAATCAGAAGGGCGGCGTTGGCAAGACCACGACCGCCATCAACCTAGGTACAGCTCTAGCCGCGATCGGCGAACAGGTCCTCATCGTGGATCTCGACCCGCAGGGCAACGCCTCGACCGGACTTGGCATTGACCGGCGCGAGCGCAAGGTCTCCACCTATGATGTGCTGATCGGCGACCGTGAGCTGCGCGATGTCGTCCTGCCGACCGCCGTTCCCCGCCTGCACGTCGCGCCCTCCACCCTCGATCTGCTCGGTGTGGAGCTTGAGATTTCCTCCCATCGGGACCGAACCTACAAGCTTCGTGACGCCATCACCCGCCTGACCGCCGAGCGTCACCCCGATGATCCGCATTTCACCTATATTCTGGTCGATTGCCCTCCCTCGCTGAATCTCCTGACAGTCAACGCCCTTTCGGCGGCCGATAGCGTCGTGGTACCGCTGCAGTGTGAGTTCTTCGCCCTTGAGGGTCTCTCCCAGCTTCTCTCCACGGTGGAGCAGGTGCGCAAATCGCTCAACCCGCGCCTGACGATCCATGGCGTTGTGCTGACCATGTTCGATCCACGCAATAATCTGGCGGCTCAGGTCGTGGCTGATGTGCGTGAGTTCATGGGCGACAAGGTCTATGACACGGTCATCCCGCGTAATGTCCGCGTGTCGGAAGCGCCGTCTCATGGGAAGCCCGCGCTTCTCTATGATCTGAAATGCACCGGGAGTCAGGCCTATCTCAAACTGGCCTCAGAAGTCATCCAGCGGGAACATCGGCTGCGCGCCGCCTGATAGAGCGAGATAGATCATGGCAGATGAAATTCGCCCGCGTTTGGGCCGCGGCCTCGCTGCGCTTATCGGAGACGCAGGCGCCAATGTCGGATCCACCGAGACGCCACGCGCCAGTCAGCGCAAGGTTCCGATCGAGTTCCTGCGGCCCAACCCCCGCAATCCCCGCAAGCACTTCGACGAGGTCCATCTTGAAGAGCTGACGGAATCCATTCGTGCGCGCGGGCTCATTCAGCCTATCGTGGTCCGCGCCCTACCTAGCTTGCCAGACGTTTATGAAATCATCGCTGGCGAGCGGCGCTGGCGTGCAGCTCAGCGCGCTGGCGTGCATGATGTGCCGATCCATCTAGTCGAGGCTTCGGATCAGGAAGCGCTGGAGCTCGCCATTGTCGAGAACATCCAACGCGCCGATCTCAATCCCATCGAAGAGGCCGGCGGCTTCGAGCGGCTGATGCGTGAGTTCTCCTATACTCAGGCGGATCTCGCTAAGGTCATGGGCAAAAGCCGCAGCCACGTCGCCAATACTCTGCGACTGCTGAACCTCGCGCCGTCGATTCGGTCAAAGGTCAGCAGCGGGCTTTTGTCCGCGGGTCACGCTCGCGCGCTGCTTACCATGCGCGATCCCGAGTCGGTGGCGCAGCTGATCATCGAAAAGGGCTTGTCAGTCCGCGATGTTGAGCGTCTGGCGCAGGAGGAGGCTGAAGGCGCAGCTCCCCAGCTTGAGCGTAAATCACGCGATGGCGGCAAGGGCGGCAAGTCTCAGGTGGTGAAGGACGCTGATACGCGTGCGCTTGAGAAGACGCTTTCGGATGCGCTGGGTCTGATCGTCGAGATTGACCATCGAGGAGAAGGCGGCGAATTGCGCGTTCACTATAAAACGCTGGAACAGCTCGACGCCCTTTGCCACCGGCTGAATCGCTGACCCTATCGGCGCGCCCCAGCCGCTAGCGCCACGGCCCAGAGGGCGCGCACGGCTGCCGCGTCGCTCAGTGCGGGCGACCGCCTTGTTTTCTGGACGCCGTCCGCCAGGGTGGCGATAGCGCGTTCGACGCGGCCTGATGTCCAGCGTTTAACCTGCGTGATCATCAATTTCGCGCCGGGCCCGAACCTGCCGTATTTCATGGGCAGGTTTTCAGCGTTTGCGCCGCGTTCCGCTTCAAGGCACATGCGATGCAGGATAAGCGCGTGACGAATGGCTGCGCCGAGCAGAACCGATCCATCGCCGCCCGTAGCGAAATAGCGTTGGGCGGTTTCCTCCACGGCCGTGAAGCTTCCCGCGAAGGCGCCGTTCACTGCGTCGTCAAGCGCCAGACTGGAAGCGTCGGCGACCATGAGATCGACATCTTCACGGGTGATCTTGCCCTGTCCATGGGCATAGAGGATCAGCTTGTCGAGCTCGGAACGGGTGGTGAGGCGATCGCCACCCAGCATTTGGATCAGGGCGTCCCGCGCCCCGGGTGCAATCGTGAGCCCGGCGGACCGCACCTCGGTGTCGATGAGCCGCTCGAGATCGCGGGCGCTGTCGGGATAGCATTCGATCGCCGCAGCTTCACGCAGGCGTTCGGTGAGCTTGCGTAGCGCGTGGTCCTTCTTGAGGGATCCAGCCTCGATCACGACAAGGCAATCGCTGGGCGGCGCAGCTACGAGGCTTTCGAGCGCGCTGACGAAGGGCCTTGAACCGGCCGAGATGAAGATCGCACGCTTTCCGCCAAAAAGGCCGATGGAATTGGCTTCGTCGAGCAATAGTAGCGGGTCGCTGGCGATATCGTCGCCGCTCATCCTTATGAGCTGCATATCCTCGGCCGCCCAGTTCTTCAGGAGCAGCCGCGCGCGTTCGCTGATCAGGCCCGCATCTGTCCCGTGGACGAGGTAGAGAAAAATATGAGGCGCCCGGCTCGCGATGAACCGGTCCGCCTCGTGATTTTTGATCGCGACCAATCAGTTGCGTCCCGGCGCGCCGGGCGCTCCCTTATGTGACCTGTAAGGGTCAGACGACGACATTGACGATCCTCTGGGGCACGACGATGATCTTCTTCGGCGCCTTTCCATCCAAGGCCTTTTGCACCGCCTCAAGCGCAAGAACCGCGGCTTCGACCGTGGCGTTGTCCGCATTGCGGTCGACCGTGATCTCGGCGCGCTTCTTCCCGTTGATCTGAATCGGAAGCGTAACGGTGTCGTTGGTGGCGAGCGCCACGTCGGCGACAGGCCACGCGGCCTCGGCTATGGGCGTGTCGTGGCCAAGGGCCTGCCAGCAGTCTTCGGCCAGATGTGGCATCATGGGCGCGAAAAGATTGACCAGCACATCGCCGCCCTCGCGGAAGGCGAAGGCCAGGTCAGCGCCGATCCCTGCACTTTCGATGGCCCCGATGGCGTCCGACAAGCCATTGGAAAGCTTGCGGATTTCAGCGATCGCGGTGTTGAAGCGCAGCCGCTCGATGCTCTCTTGCACGCGCAGCAGGTGACCATGGGTCAGGCGGCGGATGGCCGTCGCCTTTTCCGACATCTCGGCCGGAGCGGTCGCGCCCACGGGGGCGGCGAACGCGGCGATTTCGCCAATCAGGCGCCACAGTTGCTGAACATAGCGGGAGGCGCCCTGTACGCCCTCCTCGCTCCAGATGACGTCGCGTTCGGGCGGCGAATCCGAGAGCATGAACCAGCGCGCGGTGTCGGCGCCGAAGGTGCCGATGATGTCGTCGGGGTCCACGGTGTTGCGTTTGGACTTCGACATCTTCTCGACGGCGCCGATAGTGACTTCCGCGTCACCTTCGAGCAACGAGGCGCGACGCGTTCCGCCAACTGTCTCGATCTTGATTTCGCTCGGCTGCACCCAGGCCCCATCGGCGGCGCGGTAGGTCTCGTGAACGACCATGCCCTGCGTGAAGAGGCCCTTGAAGGGTTCGGAGAGGCCAAGATGCCCGGTGGCCTGCATGGCGCGGGTGAAGAAGCGCGAATAGAGCAGATGCAGGATCGCGTGTTCGATGCCGCCAATATATTGATCGACTGGCAACCAGTGATCCGCAACCGCCTTGTCGGTCGGCGCACCGGTGTTCCACGGGTCGGTGAAGCGCGCGAAATACCAGGAGGAATCGACGAATGTGTCCATCGTGTCCGTCTCACGACGGGCAGGCATGCCGCAACTGGGGCAGGGCACATGCTTCCACGTGGGATGATGGTCCAGAGGATTGCCGGTGACATCAAGCTGCACATCTTGCGGCAGTTCGATCGGCAGCGAATCCTTCGGCGCCGGGACCACGTCGCAGCTTTCGCAATGAATCACAGGGATAGGGCAGCCCCAATAGCGCTGGCGTGAAATGCCCCAGTCACGCAGGCGGAAGTTCACCTGTCGCTTGGCTTGCGGCCTGCCACCCATGTCGACAGTTTCGAGTCGCTTCGAAACTTCTTCCTTCGCGTCCGCGATCGTCATGCCGTCGAGGAAGCGCGAATTAATCATGAGTCCGTCGCCATCATAAGCGACGTCCGTCACCGTAAAGTTGGCGGCGTCCTGACCGGGAGGACAGACGACGGGCACATTGCCGAGCCCATAGGCGTTGACGAAATCAAGGTCGCGCTGATCGTGGGCGGGGCAGCCGAAGATGGCGCCGCAGCCATATTCCATCAGCACGAAATTCGCCACGTAAACGGGCAGTTTCCAATCGGGATCAAAGGGATGCGCCACGCGCACGCCCGTGTCGAAGCCCTTTTTCTCCGCCGTTTCGAGCGTCGCGACAGAGGTTCCCATGCGCCGGCATTCGGCGATGAAGGCCGCCAGCTCCGGATTGCTTTCCGCCGCCTTGGCCGCGAGCGGATGATCGGGCGCCACCGCCATGAAACGCGCACCGAACAGCGTGTCGGGGCGGGTGGTGTAAATTTCGAGTTCGCTCTCGCCTGCAGGCGCCGTGGCGGGATCGATTCGGAAGCGAACCAAAAGGCCTTCCGATCTGCCGATCCAATTCTTCTGCATCAGCCGGACCTTCTCCGGCCAACGGTCGAGCGTATCAAGGGACTCCAGAAGATCCTGCGAGAAGTCGGTGATCTTCAGGAACCACTGGGTCAGTTCGCGCTGTTCGACGAGCGCGCCCGAGCGCCAGCCGCGCCCGTCGATGACCTGCTCGTTGGCGAGAACGGTCTGGTCGACCGGGTCCCAGTTCACCTTGGATTTCTTGCGGTCCACCAGCCCCGCCTTGAGGAAATCAAGGAACATTGCCTGCTGGTGCTTGTAATAGCTGGGATCGCAGGTGGCGATCTCGCGCGACCAATCGAGCGAAAGCCCCATGGACTTCAATTGCCCGCGCATGGTCGCGATATTGGCGTAGGTCCAGGTTCCCGGATGGCTCTTGTTCAGCCGCGCGGCGTTCTCGGCGGGCATGCCGAAGGCGTCCCAGCCCATGGGGTGCAGCACATTGAAGCCCTTGGCGCGGCGATAGCGCGCCACCACGTCGCCCATGGCGTAGTTGCGCACATGGCCCATGTGAATCCGCCCCGATGGATAGGGGAACATCTCCAAGACGTAGTATTTGGGGCGCGAATCGTCGTTCCGGCTCTGGAACGTCTGGCGCTGCTCCCAAAGCTGTTGCCATTTGGGTTCGGATTCACGGGGGTTGTAGCGTTCGGCATGCATGTGCGGTATCGATCCGATTCAGTTCAAATGCCTGAAAACCGGGGCAATGAGCATCATTTCGGCGGGATGGTCAACGGCTTTGCCCAGGACATCGCGCCATGCTGGAGCAAAAGGCCATGACGGCGCAGGATCCCAACACGCAGCCGGCGAATCTGGCGGGCCTCCATGATGTGCGCGAGCGTCTCGGTCGCGCTGCGGAAGATTGCGGACGCGATCCAGCTTCCATCACGCTGGTCTGCGTGTCCAAGACATTTCCGGCTGAGACGATCGAGCCTGCGCTTGCGGCGGGCGAGCGCGTCTTCGGCGAAAATCGGGTGCAGGAGGCCATGCGCAAATGGCCTGATCTGCGCACGCGCTATTCTGATGTCCAACTGCATCTCATCGGACCTCTGCAGACCAACAAGGTGCGCGAGGCCGTGCAGTTCTTCGACGTCATCGAGACCGTTGATCGCCCTAAGCTCGCCGAGGCTCTCGCAGCTGAGATGGCGCGCACCGGCAAGCATCCAAAGCTTTATGTCGAGGTGAACACCGGCGCCGA
>CANGOK010000038.1 GCA_947455285.1 Beijerinckiaceae bacterium
GCTCCATACGGTGAAGCAATTCAAGCTGCCCCGCGCGGCCCTGACCAACCTCGTCGACGCCCGCACCTTCGACCTCTACGACGACCCCATGCCGGGCCTGCGCCAGCTCGAAGGCTATGGCGGGGAGACCTCCTCGGCCCTCATCCGCATGGCCTGCCTGATCCTCGCCGATGGGCGCGACCCCGGCGGGGCGGACGCTGCGGGCCACGGCGGCCTCGCCTTCGCCATTACGGGCCTGCTGCGGGCGCTGCCATGGCATGGCGCGCGGGGGCAGGTCTATGTGCCCCTCGATGTGCTCAAGGAAGCTGGTGCGAGCCGTGAGGACCTAATCGCCGGGCGCGCCACCGAGGGCGTCCTGAAGGCGCTCGCCCAGATGCGCGCCATCGCCCGCAAGCACCTCGCCGCCGCCCTCGATGGCATAAAGACGGTCGACCCGGTCGCCCGCTCCGCCTTCCTGCCTCTGGCTCTCGTGGAGCCCTATCTGGCGGCCATGGAAAAGCCGGGCTACGACCCCTTCAAGACGATCATCCAGACGGCACAATGGCGTCGCCAATGGCGGCTGTGGCTCGCCGCGCGGCGGTGGTGACGCCTTAGCGGTGCAGCACGAAGCCAGCGCCGCCATCGACGCGGGCCACATAGCCAGCGCGCACCAGCGCGGCGAGGGTGGCGTCGACCTTGGGGGCGATGCGGCGGCCCTGTTTGAAGGCGCTGGACAGCATGATGGCGTCGAGCGGGCGGGGCGCTGCGGCGAGGGTCGCCATGATGGCGGCGGTCTGGGCCACATCGTCGCTGGGGAAGCTTGATTTGGCTGCTGAGGCCGCGAGGCCCGGGGCCATGGCGCCGCCCACAAGATCGAGCTCCGCCTTGTCCTTCGCCGAGCCGAAACGGGGGATCTGATAATCGGGGCGAAGCCAATGGACGAGGCCGCGCGCCTCCTCCTGCGCCCGCTCCTTGTTGAGGGCGACGAGGCGGGCGAGCATGTCCTCGGCGGGGAGATTGGCGGGCCAGCCATAGGCGCTCGCGACGGCCTCATCGAGTTCATCGTGAAGCTCTTTCGTGATCAGCACGAGCCCGTCGTCAAAGATGCGCCGCTCGGCCTCTTCGAGTTCGGAGGCCGTGGCGCCGGCGCGCAGACGCTCCAGCACATTGTAGAGGCCGGTCAGGGTGAGATGGGCATGGTCTGCAAGCACGCGCTTGCGATGGGCGTCCAACTCTTCGGCTATGGCGCCGATGCGCTTCTTTTGCGCGGGCGTGGCGAGCGGGAAGGGGAAGGGATCGAAGCAGCGGGATTTTACATAAACGGGATCATTCCCCACGCCGAGCCAGCCTCCTGTCTTGAGTGCCCACTCGCTATGAATGGATGACATCAAGACCCCAAGTGTCCACGAATTGCTAATTCCTATTGCAACGAGCTTGTTGTCTGGGAGGATAGAACCGTCGAGAAATTGAAAAACCCTGTGCTTGGCAGTTTCTACCGTGGAGATATAACGAAAAATATCTGCGCTGAAATCACGCAGGAGCGTATTGCGTCGCCCGAAAAGCCACCAATTTATACGTCGGTATTCCTCGTTGTTTCGCTCGCGTTCTGGTCGGACTTTAAGTGATAGATGCTGGTACGCTTCCGGGTATTTAACTCGGATCTGCTCTATTTCTAAGCCGTCGAAGTCTATTGCCATTGCGCCACGCGAACGGTGCATCAAATCCCGTCCGTTACGATAATGCCGAATATATTTTTCAAGGCCTTCTCGCTTACCTAAGCCAAGTTTAATTGCATCTTCCCTTGATACAATAAAACCTTGCCCATGCATTGCCATTCCTCGAGAGCACAGCCCCTCGTTCGCCTTCAATGCGACTGTGGCGGTCACATCCACCCCCACAGTCAAATCCGAATTGATGACGCCAGCCCGCTCCGCACATTCGATGAGTGGCGCATCTGTCTCCAACCCCGCTTCGCGCGTCACTTCCAACAAGCGCCCTTCGCCTGCGCCAGCTTCCGCAACTGTCATGGCGATGCGCACGGCGGCGGCGTCGGGCGTGGCCTTGGTCCAGGGGTGGTCGGGCACAGCCATGATGAGATGCACGGGCGGCTTGCCCTTCAAATGCCGCTCCATCACCCGGCGCTGAAACACCTGCGAAATGGAATTGGTGGTGACGAAGCCAAAGCGCCTCAAGGCGGTGTCCTTGCGCGTCAAAAGCTCCGCCGCGCGGTCCCACCAATACATGACGAAATCGGCGCTCTCGTTCATATGCGAATGAGCGGCCCAGAGCGCCCGCGCATAATCATCGCCAAGGCGCGCGCGCAAATCCTTGCCGCCAATGAACGGCGGATTGCCCACGATATAATCCGCCTCCGGCCATTGCGGACGGCGCGGCCTGTCATAGCGATAGACCTCCACAAGCTTTCCATCCGCTCCCTGCCGCGACAGGGGCTTGCCGCGCTCATCACGCGCCAAAGCCTTGTCGGCCTCCAGCACCGCATCCATCACGCTTATGTTTTTGAACGCCTTCAGGATTGGCGGGGGCGGGTGATCGGCTCTCGTGCGGAAATGCCATTGCAGAAAGCCGATCCATAAGACGAGCTCCGCGATGGCGCCCGCGCGCGGGTTGATCTCCAATCCCAGGAACTGATGCGGGTCGACATTCTGCCGGTCGAGCCATGCCGGCTCTTCCTGCCCGCCCAAAGCCTCCACCGCATCCACCACCTCGCCCTCAAGGCGCTTCATGAGTTCGAGGGCGACATAAAGAAAGTTGCCCGTGCCGCAGGCGGGGTCCAGCACGCGGGTGAGGCAGAGTTCGGCATGGAAGGTCATGGCGAGGGCGCGCGCCTTCCTGATCGCCGCATCGCGCCGTGGATCATGCAGGCCCATCGCCGCCGCCTCATCCTTGAAGCGGGCGATGGTGCCCATGGTGGATCTCCATTTCTCGCGCAGCGGCTCAATCACCGTTGCGATGACCAGCCGCTCCACATAGGCGCGCGGCGTGTAATGGGCGCCAAGCTTGCGCCGCTCATTGGGATCAAGCGCCTGTTCGAGCAGGGTTCCGAAAATGGAAGGATCGACCTCGCGCCAGTCATGGCTGGCGGCCTGCCGCAATTCGCCGATCTCCTCGCGCCCCATCGGCAGCACCTTGCGCTGCTTGAAGAAGGCGCCGTTGAACTGCGGCACCTGCTGGCGAATGGCGTGGGCGTAGCCGCCCCGGTCCATGACCTCCCAGAGCTGGCCGACATCATGGGGGAATGTCGTCGGGTCTTGCTCGCAACGCTCCAGCACCAGCTTGAAGCTGTTCTTGGGCAGAAGGCCGACATCTTCCGCGAACATGGTGAAAAGGCAGCGCATCAAGAACATCGCGACGTCTTCAGCGTCGCAGCCCTTCAGTTCGAGCGCCTTCGAAACTGCGGCGAGCCGCTCGGCGATCTCGCGCGTGACGCGCGCCGATTTGCGCGCGGGGTCGAGCGAGAGCGGATCGGTCCAGATGGCGCCGAGCAGCTCGCGTGTTTCGTCGTTGCGCAGGTCTTCGAGATAGATGCGGAAGGCGCGGCGGTCGGGGAACTGGTCGAAGGCTTTCCCATCGCGTCGGAAGTTGGCGTAAATCTCGAAGCAATGGCCGACATCGCAGACGATGAGGAAGGGCGGGGGCTCATGGTCCTGCGGCAGCAGGCGCGTATAGCTTTCGCCCTGCGCGCGGGCGTTGTTCATGAGAATGTCCCACGAGGCGCTTTTGGGCCTGCGCCCCAGTTTCTCCGGCGCCTTGGCGAAGAGGTCCGGCTGGCCCGTGATCTCTTTAGCGCCGCCTTCGATCTGACGCGACTGCTTGGCCTCCAGCACAAAGCAATCGCGCTTGTAGAGATCAATGCGCCGGTTCTTGAGGCCGCCCTCGCGGCTCGTCTCCTTGACCGCGCGTTCGAAGACATAATCGTTCTGGCCGGGATGGCCCGCAGGGTCGGGCTGTGGAACGTCGAGGGCGTCGCAAAGCTCGCAAAGGAACATGGCGTAGTTGGCCCGCTCCTGCCCGCCATGGCGCCCCTGCCAGCGTTGGATGAACTCCTCGACCCTGCGCGGTGCGCCTGTCTTGCTCATGAAAATGGCTCGGTGTTGAAAAAGGCATTTCAACATAACCTTCGCAATGAGTCGAGTTAAGGCGAGGTTTATGGCGCGCTTGGATTGCCCGTCCTATACTCCCTCGAAACAGGGGAGGGATTTGGTGGCGGCGCTTCTTTTCACGCCTTTTGAAATGCGCGGGCTGACGCTCGAAAATCGCATCGTGCTCTCGCCCATGTGTCAGTATGCGGCCACGGATGGGAACGCGTCGGATTGGCATCTCATGCATCTGGGGCAGTTCGCCTGCGCCAATGTCGGCCTCGTCATGACGGAGGCGACGGGCGTCGAGCCGCGCGGGCGCATATCGCCGCATTGTCTGGGGCTTTACAGCGACGACAATCAGGCGGCGTTGGCGCGTGTGGTGCGCTTCTGCAAGGAGTATGGGCGCTCGAAGTTCGGCGTGCAGATCGCCCATGCCGGACGCAAGTCCTCGACGCCCGCATCGTTTTTGGCGCGCAAGCCCATACCGCCGGAGGAGGGCGGCTGGACGCCGCTCAGCCCTTCCCATTACGAAGACCCTTCGCACCCGCGTCCGCAGGTGATGACGCTGGAAGACATCTCGCAGGCGCAGCGTGATTTCGTGCAGGCGGTGAAGCGCGCGGCGGCCATTGGCGTCGATCTCATCGAACTGCATTTCGCCCATGGCTATCTCATCAATTCCTTCCTCTCGCCTTTGATCAACAAACGCGAGGATCGCTATGGCGGCAGCATCGAAAACCGCATGCGCTTTGGCCTCGAAATTTTCGAACAATGCCGCGCAGCCTTTCCTGATGAGCGGCCCATCGGCGTGCGCATATCGGCGGTGGATTGGGTCGAGGGCGGATGGACGCTGGAGGATTCCTGCGTGCTGGCGCGTGAGCTTAAAGCGCGGGGCTGCGATTATGTCTGCTGCTCCAGCGGCGGCGTTTCGCTTGAGCAGAAGATCACGCCCGGCCCCGGCTATCAGGTTCCCTTCGCAGAGGCGGTGCGGCGCGAGGGCGGGATCGCCACGATGGCGGTTGGTCAGATCTGGGAGCCGCAGCAGGCCGAGGATGTGTTGCAGGCTGGCAAGGCGGACATGATTGCGCTCGGCCGCAAGTTCATGTCGAACCCGCACTGGGCCTGGACGGCGGCGACTTACTTCCAGCAGCCCTTGCCCTATCCGCCCCGTTACCGGGTGGCCCATCCGCGTCTGTCATCAGGCGATGGGGAGCATTTGAGCGAGTCTGAAAAGGGCTCGCGCATGTTCCACGGCGGGCTTCCGCTCGACGCGAAGAGCTGGGGCTGAAAAGAAAAAGGCGGCAGGCTCATAGAACCTGCCGCCGTCATTCGCCTCTGGCCCGTGTCTCGCGGATGCCGAAGGCGGCTTTGGTGCGCGCGCCTCAGAGGCCCGCGAGGAACTCGGTGGGATCAACCGGCGTCGAGCCCTTGCGCAGTTCGAAATGCAGCTGGGGCGAAGAGACGTTGCCGCTCTGGCCGGACTTGGCGATGGCCTGACCACGCTTGACGGTCTCGCCGCGCTTCACGGTGATCTCGCCATTGTTGGCGTAGGCGGAGACGAAGCCGTTGGGGTGACGGATCAGAACCAGATTGCCGTAGCCCTTCAGCTCGTTGCCGGCATAAGCGACGACGCCAGCCTCGGCGGCCTTGACGGCGGTGCCTTCGGGAACGGCGATGTTGATGCCTTCATTGGCGCCGGCCTTGAAGCCCTGAATGATGCGGCCGCGAGCGGGCCAGCGGAACTCGGGCTTGTCGCTCTCAGGCTCGGCGGCGGCGTGGGGCGCAGCAGCCTGCGGGGCTGCAGCCTGCGGAGCCGCCGCAGGGACGGCGGGCTGAGCGGGCTGCACGCCCGTTTCAAGCTTGGCGACCTGCTTGGGCTTCTCAGCGGCGGGCTTTTCGGCCGGCTTGACCGGGGTTTCGACAGCCTGCTTCACCGGAGCCTCGGCAGGCTTGGCGGCGACCTTTTCAGCCGGCTTATCAGCCGGCTTGGCGGCGGTGACCGGAGCGGCCGCTTTCGGCGCCTCTGCATGCTTTGCGGGGGCTGCGCCAGCAGGCTGGGCGCCCTGCACGAAGTTGAGCTTCTCGTTAGCCTTGGCCGGAGCCGCAGGAGCCGGGGTCTGAACACGGATCTGCGCCTGAGCCTGCGGGGGCGCCGCAATGACCTTTGGGGTTGCGGCGACGGGCGCGGGATGAGCCGGCGCCGGTTGCGCCAGAGCTGGAGCGGGAGGCAGGGCGCGCGCATTGCCGTAGTTGTTGGCGGGCGGCGCCAGCGGTGTTGAGGCGACCGGAGCGAGAGGCTGGGACGAGACCGAGCCGACCGAAGCGGGCTCGAATCCGGGTTGCTGTGCGGGGCCGGACTGAGGAATGGAGGCGGTGGGCGCCGGGTCCATCGAGAAGGGGTTCGAGGCGAAACGCGTAACGTCGCCTGAACAGCCCGCGAGCATGATAGTCGCGGCGCTCGCGAGAGCGAGACGGATCACCGTGGAGGAGGAAGTCTGACCGAAGCTGTGACGCATCACGCAACCCACAAGCGAATTAATGACGGGGCCATTTAACGCTGGGGTGGTTAAGGCATGGTTTATGCTGAACGGCTTTTTTACCGAATGCGACGAAATCGCGCTGAAAAATCAAGCGTGCTGATGAGCTTGGTTGATCAAGGAGCCGAAACGGCACGGACAAAGCGCGGTTTCGGCGAACTCGCCCGAGGGCTGGTGGGCGATGCGTGTGAGAGTCGCGGCGCGCGGGCTTTTACGAGCCAGAACGATCACGCCGTCCTGCGCCAAGCATTCCAACAGGGCAGGGGGCAAGCCTTCCATGGTCCCGTGGATCAGGACCCTGTCGAACAGGCCAAGGCCGGGCAGAAGATCGAAAGCGTTCCCTTGCAGGATCTTCACATTGGCGAGGCCGAGCCGCGTCAGGCGCTCCGCACATTCCATCGCCAGCGGCTCGAAAATTTCGCAAGATACGACCTCGCCGGCCATACGTGCGGCGACAGCGGTCGCATAGCCGGAGCCGGCGCCGATTTCGAGAACGCGATGGTTCGGCTCGAGGTCCAGCGCCTCCATCATGCGCGCGACTAGCCATGCCTCGGGCATGGTCTGGCCACAGGGGATGGGCAGGGCCATGTCGCGTAGCGCGAGGTCGCGGTAGCGATGAGGCACGAAGAGTTCGCGGGGCGTCGTTTCGAGCGCCCGCAGGACCGCCACATCGGAAATGCCGCGCGCGCGCAGCCGCAGCAGGAATGCCATGAGGGCCTGGGCGGCCTTCGCTTCGGCTTCCCCGGGCATTGGTAGGGGAAGATCCATCTGCCTCTTCACGGCTCCCCCTTTCCGTTATTTCAGCGCCAGCGCGAAGCGGGTGAGGGTGGGCTCATCCGTCAAATCGATCCGCAGCGGGGTTATCGATATCCGGCCGTTGGCGATGGCCTCCAGGTCAGTGCCATGAGGCGGCGTCGACTTCGTGCGGGCGTAGCGGATCCAGTAGTAGGGATTGCCGCGTCCGTCGAAACGTTCCTCAAGGCCCGCCAGACCGGCGTCGCGACGGCCTTGCACGGTGACGCTGGTTCCGGCGATTTCGCTCGCAGGGCGGGCGGGGAAATTGACGTTCACGAGCACATCGCGCGGCACGCCCGCCGCCAGAATGTCGCGGATGACCTTGGGGCCGTGAGTCTGCGCGGCGCTCCAGTCGATCGTGTTCTTGCCGCCGGGCGCGTAGCCCTGCGACAGGGCGATGGAGGTGACGCCGAGAATGGTCCCCTCCATGGCGCCCGCCACGGTGCCGGAATAGATGACGTCCTCGGCCATGTTGTGCCCGACATTGACGCCAGAGAGCACCAGATCAGGCTTGCGATCCGCCAGGATGCGATGGACGCCCATGATGACGCAGTCTGTCGGCGTGCCCTTAACCGCGAAATGGCGGGGCGATATTTCGCGCAGGCGCAGGGGATCGTTGAGCGAGAGGGAGTGGGCGACGCCCGATTGGTCCATCTCAGGCGCGACGACGGTCACATCGTCGGAAAGCTGCCGCGCGATGTCCTCCAGCACCTTGATGCCATGGGCGTGAACGCCATCGTCATTGGTGATGAGAATGCGCATCAGGCGGCGTGCTCCAGAATCTACGCGATTATTTAGAGCACTTTCGCACGGGGTTGTTAACCCTTGGCCACAATCGGGTTGCAACAGTTTGGCCGAGTTTTCTTAAAAACTGTTGCAACCGTCTTGGTGGGATCAACCCGCCGCCGCGATCCGCTCCAGCCCGCCCATATAGGGCCGCAGCGCCTCCGGCACAGTCACGCTGCCGTCGGCGTTCTGGTAGTTCTCCAGAACCGCGATGAGCGCGCGGCCCACCGCGACGCCCGAGCCGTTGAGCGTGTGGACGAAGCGGTTGGTCTTGGTCTCGACCGACTTGAAGCGCGCGTTCATGCGGCGCGCCTGAAAGTCGCCGCAGACCGAGCAGGAGGAGATTTCGCGGAAGCGATCCTGCCCGGGGAGCCAGACCTCGATGTCATAGGTCTTGCGCGAGGCGAAACCCATGTCGCCGGTGCACAGCGTCATGACACGGTAATGCAGTCCAAGGCGCTTCAGGATTTCTTCCGCGCAGGCGGTCATGCGTTCATGTTCGGCCAGCGATTGCTCAGGCGTGGTGATGGAGACCATCTCCACCTTGGCGAACTGATGCTGGCGGATCATGCCGCGCGTATCGCGCCCCGCAGAGCCCGCCTCGGCGCGGAAGCAATGCGTCAGCGCGGTGACGCGCATGGGAAGGCTCTTCTCATCGAGGATTTCTTCGCGCACCAGATTGGTCAGCGGCACTTCGGCGGTGGGGATCAGCCAGAATTCGTCGCCCGCGCGGAACTGGTCTTCGCGGAACTTCGGCAGCTGCGCGGTGCCATACATGGCGTCGTCGCGCACCAGCACCGGCGGGTTCACTTCCTGATAGCCGTGGTCGCCCGTGTGAACGTCGAGCATGAATTGCCCAAGCGCGCGCTCAAGCCGCGCCAGCGCGCCGCGCAGGATGACGAAGCGGGCGCCTGACATTTTCGCTGCGCGCTCGAAATCCATGAGGCCAAGCGCTTCGCCGATTTCGAAATGTTCTTTCGGCTTGAAGTCGTCGGCGAAGACGGGACGGGTTCCGCTGACGCGGACCTCCACATTGTCATGCTCGTCGGCGCCTTCGGGCACCTCGTCGAGCGGGATATTGGGAAGTTCGAGCAAGGCGGCGTCGAGCGCGCGCACGGCGGCGGTCTCGGCTGCTGCGGCGCCTTCGGTCTCGCTTTTGATTCCAGCGACGCGGGCCTTCAGCTCTTCAGCGCGGGCGAGGTCTTTCTTGGCCATGGCCTGGCCGATTTCCTTGGAGAGCCGGTTACGCTCTTCCTGCCCCCGCTGCGTCACTGCGATGATGTCGCGGCGCGCGTCATCGAGACGGAACAGTTCCGCCACGGTCTCCTCGATCTTGAGCCCATCCCAGCCCCGCCGACGTAGCCCGTCCTTGAGGGTCTCGGCATTGTCGCGGATCCAGCGGATGTCATGCATGGGAGAGGCTTTCCAATAGGTGTGCGCCCGGGCCAGCCGGGGAATCATCCACACGCAGATAACAGATGGGGCGGCCCTCGCTCAATGGGCCGCCGCGATCAGGCCTTCACGCGCACATATTCGCCCGGCGCGTCGCAGATGGGCTTGAGCGCGCCATCGCCCGGTTGGCGAGCTGGGACCATTTCGGGGGCGTTTTGCTTCATCCACTCGACCCAGTCCAGCCACCAGGTTCCCGGGTGCTCGACGGTCTGGGTGAGCCAGTTTTCGAATTCGCCGGAGGGGCGGGGGCCGGTCCAGTATTGATACTTCGGCTTGTCCGCCGGGTTCACGACGCCTGCGATATGGCCAGAGCCCGCCAGCACATAGCGCATGTTCCCGCCGAAGAACTTCGCGCCGTTGAACACGGATTTCGCGGGAGCGATATGGTCTTCCTTCGCTGCGAGATTGTAGATCGGGATCGTCACCTTCTTCAGGTCCAGGCGGACATTGGAAAGCGTGATCTTGCCTCTGGTGAAGTTGTTCTCAAGATAGCAATTGCGCAGATAGAAGGAGTGGTTCGCCTTGGGCATGCGGGTGGAATCGGAATTCCACACAAGTAGGTCGAAAGCCGGGGGCTCCTTGCCCTTGAGGTAGTTGTTGACGAAATAGCTCCAGATCAGCTCGTTGGGGCGCAGCATGTTGAAGGCTGACGCCATACGCGCGCCCTCTAGGAAACCCGCCTCGTCCATCTTCTCCTCGATGGATTTGATGCGCTGCTCGTCAACGAAATGCTTGAGGTCGCCGGGATCGGTGAAGTCGACCTGCGTCGTCAGCAGCGTGGCGCTGGCGATGCGGTTGTCGTTCACTGCGCCCATCCATGCGAGCGTCATGGAGAGCAGCGTGCCGCCCACGCAATAGCCCATGGCCGAGACCTGTCGTTCGCCGGTTGCCTGCTTTATGGCGTCGACGGCGGTCAGGACGCCCTCGTGCATATAGTCTTCGAAGCTCTTCTCCGCTTGTCGCTCATCTGGATTGACCCAGGACATGATGAAGACTGTGAAGCCCTGCGCCACAGCCCAACGCACGAAACTCTTTTCTGCGTTGAGGTCGAGAACGTAGAATTTGTTGATCCATGGCGGCACGATCAGCAGCGGGCGCTTGTAGACCATCTCGGTAGTGGGAGTGTACTGGATCAGCTCAAAGAGATCGTTGCGGAAGATCACTTTGCCGGGCGTCGTCGCCATGTTGACGCCAAGTTCGAATTTTGACGGGTCGCTCTGGCGGATCTTCAACTGCCCTTTGCCCGCCTCGACATCCTCCGCGAACATTTGCATGCCGCGCACGAGGTTGTCGCCGCTCTCTCGAAGGGTCTCGCGGATCAGTTCGGGATTGGTGGCTATGAAGTTGGATGGCGACACCGCGCCTGCGATCTGGCGCAGGTAGAACTGGGCGCGCTCGCGCGTCGCGGGATCGACGCTGTCAGCATGTTTGACCAGTTCATTGGCCCAGTTGTTGGTGAGTGAATAGGCCTGCCGCAGGAAATTGAAGATCGGGTTTTCCTGCCATTCGCGATCTGCGAAGCGCTTGTCGCCGGGTTCGGTCGGAACAAGGTCTTTCGCTTCCTCGCCGCCAAGGCGTCTCAGCGTATTGGACCACAGGTCGATGAAGCCGGTCGTTATGGCGCTCTGGGCCTGCAGGCTGCGCTTGGGGTCGGCCATCCAATATTCGGCCACCTTGCCGAATGTCTTCACGGCGTCGCCGACGCTGTCGGCGAGATCCGCGTTCGTGCGGCCTTCCTCCATCGGCTTCAGATAGGCGGCCAGAGCCTTGCCGCCGACCTCGACGAGCCGGGCCGCATTCACGGACAGGGCCTCGAAGTCGGGCAGGGGAGTGACCTGGCCATCGACGGCGGCGGCCGGCTTGGGCGCAGCAGGCTTCGCCGCTGGAGGCGGATTGGGGAGTGGCGCAGCGGCCGGCGCCTTCGTTTCGGACGATTTCGTCTTCGTGGCTTTGGGTGTCAGGTCGCTCGGAGCCTTGGCGACTTTGGTGCGAGGCTTAGCCGTAGATGGCTTTTTGGCGCGAACCTTGGGTGCTGGCTCCGTCGTGCTCGTCGTCATGACCCGTCCCCTTCGCGGCCCTGCGCCTGTCATTTAATCCGTCCCCTAATTGAATAAGTCGCAAGACGCCTTCGTGTCATTGCGCCTTTCGCATGAGAGGGGCCGCAGACGAGGGCGCCTTGGTCTCAATAGTTAATATTTCCCTAATATTTTTTACAGAACATGCGCCCAATCTGCCGCTACGCTAAGCCATTGATTCGTCGTTGGTGGATACAGCCTTGCAATCCAGCGTTGTCAGCCTCCCCATCAAAGAGAACGCATTTGAAACGTCGCATTTGTCGGCGCTCCGCAGTCTCTTCGGCTCACTCGAGAATATTCGCTCCTCATTGAACCTCGATGTGGAGGAACTGCTTCTTTATTTGAGCATCGGGTATCTGAATACTGAGCGAATTCAGCAGATTGGCAGCAACGGTTATATTTCCTCGACCAATATCTCGTCTGTCGCCGATTTCATGAAGATCCCAAAGGAGACCGCGCGCCG
This sequence comes from Beijerinckiaceae bacterium, assembly GCA_947455285.1. Taxonomy (GTDB): domain Bacteria; phylum Pseudomonadota; class Alphaproteobacteria; order Rhizobiales; family Beijerinckiaceae; genus Terripilifer. The sequence continues at coordinate 12,185 of CANGOK010000038.1, forward strand.
CAAAATCAAGCGGCTGATCGCAATGGGGCTTGTTGAAAATAAACACGGCGTGGTCGTAAGCGATGCGGCGCGTTGGTTCGCCATATCGCGGCAATTGCCGCTCGCTACTGACCGGCCACGCTGAAAACCATCCAGCGACTAGCCCTGGCGACGCCTGATCTCAGGACGTAAGGAATCTTGTTACTTCTTCTTCTCTTCCGGTTTTGGGAAGAGCGGAGAGAAAATCGACTCAAACTCCACCTCGTCCTCCGGCTTCCACCCATCTGGGCTCAAGGGCGCGTGGCCCTGGCCGACTGCCGTGGCGTAGGTGCGGAAGTTGGTGATCATCGTATAGACGCGGGCGAGCAGCCGAGGCTTTCCCTTGAGCGGATTGCCGAACAGGAACTTCTTTTTGCGTTCGACACGAAGGCTTTCGAAGTTGGCGCAGAACCAGATGTAGGAGAAAAGGAGCCGGTCCACATCGTCGATCTCGACCGACTGAATGAAGCCGAAGAGGCGCTCCAGTCCGTCGATCATGTCCGTTTCGAGCGCATCGTTGCTGTAAAGCTCGTCAAATGCCTTGACGATCTCGGCCACGATCTGTTCGGCGGGGTTGTCCTCGGCCAGAAAACGGCGAGCAGCCTGCGTCACCATGATCTCGAAGACGAATTGTGGGGGACAGTTGTCCTTGCTCTGGGCGCTCACGGGCGATCCTCGATCAACTTTGAGCCTTGCGCCAACGCTTGAACCAATCATTGGCGCGTTGCTGGGCTTTTATGACGTCATTTTGGTTCATGGTCGAGACGAGGAAATCGCGTTGCCGCTTGGCTTCCGCTTTACCTGTCGAAACGGATAGTGCTGCCCAGAAGTAGGCTTCCGCAGGATTCGGAGCGCCATAGTCAGGCAGATAGCTGGTGGAGAGCGGCATGAGCGCTGTGTCGTCGCCAGATTCCGCATCCTTGGTCAGGCGCGTGCGCACCCATTCCATAGCCTTCTTGACGACCTGCGGATCCATCGACTGAAGCATGACTTTGCGGGCTGTTACGGCCTTTTTATGCCCCCGGACGGCGGCCATCGTGCTCCAGCGGATCGCTTCGTCGAAGTTTTGGGTCGCGCCTACGCCGTGCCAGTAGAATAAGGAGAGATTGTGCTGGGCCTCAAGCTCGTTGACTTCGGCGAGGCTAAGCATCTGGCGAAAAGCGCCGGGCAGGTCGCCGCTGCGGAGCGCTTCGTCCAGCCCCTGAGAAACAGTTCGGTCCTCAGCCGCCAGAGACCGTCCCGCCGGACTGGCGAGCCAGACGCCGACGGCGGTCATTGCGACGAGTAGTGGGCGAGAAAATCTCAAGGCGAGCTTTCCGTTGTGACCGACTCGGAAGTCGACTGGTTTAATATGCCACCGGTGGAGCCAATGGCAATGTGACGATGGCGCAGAGGTTTTACTTTTCCGTGAAGGTCAGTGACCCAAAATGGGTCATTTCATTCAATATGACGCTAAACGTGGTTAAAGATTTCCTTCCTTCGACCGTTTTCTCGAATACGACCCGCAATGTCTGGATGACAGCCATGCTAGAACGAATTCAATCAGACGCTACTCTCCCGAGAACCGCTTCGGTCTCGGTGATCTCTAATCGCGCCGATCTGGTGGTGACGCCGGCCCCGGCCTCCTCGGAGCTGCGCGAAAAAGCGGTCCCTCCAGTAGGTCAGGCGCAGCGCTCCACCACGGAAGTCGATGTGGTGAACGTCTCCTTTCACGCCGTCAGCTTGGTTCGTGACGGGTTCCAGAAGGTTCAGCGCTCCGAGGCTGACCTAAAGGAGCTTGAGAGGCTCTATGAGAAGCTGTTGCCCGGCTATAAGGCGTTGAAGGACAAGATGGAGGCGCCTGACGTCATTCAGCAAGCCGAGCAGGCGGCGCAGGGGGTGGATGCTTTCTTGATGAAAAGATCCGCGCCACAGGTTGGGCATAAAGCCGAGGCTTCTGTCGAGGAGCTGCAGACGAGTTCGGATCGCGAACGCACCCTCGCAAGGATCGAGTCGGCGCTTTTGAAGGTCAGCGCGCTGCGCAATAAGCTCACGGATGATCGGACCTCTACCCATGAGGCTCTTTTGAATATCAATGCGTCGGTCTCGGACCTGAATATGGCGCGCATGCAAGTAAGTGATGACAAGGTGATGGCGAGCCTTGCGTCGTCTGCTTGCGAGGCGATCATGACAAATGTGCGCAGCGTGGTGGTTGCGCATGGAAACGTGTCCCCGGACCTCGTGAGGCTGATTCTGAACTGACCAGGTCAGCGATTCTCGTTCAAGGAATCAAAAGAGCGCGCTCCGGCGCGCTTTTTTATTGCCGCCTTGCGCAGAGGAAATTGCATCGCGCGCTAAAGCTCAAAGCTTCGCCGCCGTCATTTCTGCTTGGAACTACTGTTGTTGAAATGATTCCAACAGTAACTTAACAGTAATGTATCGTTAATAATTAAAAAAATATGCGTTTTTTCGCTCGGCGTCGCGCAGCGTCAAGGCGTCATTAACCTTTCAAGTCCAAACATTGAGCCCAGTTGGGACAGACTCAACACAAATGAGTGGCTTATCTTCTTAGTTTTCGGAGAGTGACATGACTGTCATCAACACGAACACAGGCTCGCTGTATGCTCAGCAGGCGATGAACACCAACTCGCGCGGGTTGGCGACGGTCATGCAGCAGCTGTCGACTGGCAAGCGCATCAATAACGCGGTGGATGATGTCGCTGGTCTCGCGATCAGTACGCGTCTCACTTCGCAGATTAAGGGTCTCAACCAGGCTGTCCGCAACGCGAACGATGCGATTTCCCTAATTCAGACGGCTGAAGGTGCTACCGAGCAGGTCACGAACATGCTCCAGCGTATGCGCGAACTGTCCATCCAGGCTTCAAACGACACAAACAACGATAAGGACCGCGGCTTTCTGGATCTCGAATTCCAGCAGCTAAAGGACGAAATCGACCGTATCGGCATGAACACCCAGTGGAACGGCAAGAATATTCTTGACGGCACTGCGGGTAAGCTCAACGACGGTAAGTTCACTTTCCAGATTGGCGCGAACGCTAATCAGACTATTGAGCTGCAGTTGCCGAATCTGCAGTCTGGGCCGAAGTCTACAGTGGTGACTGGCCTCAAGGCGAATAACTTCGCTACGGACGGTGGTGTCTCGACCTTTAAGGTCTTGGGCGAGCCGGGTGCTTCGCAGACTACGCAGGCGACCCCGTTTAGTGCGAATGTTTACTTTGATTTTTCGTCTCTTGATGGTGTTTCCTCTGCTGGCGCAGTGGTTGACACTTCTGCGAACTCCACCGAGCCTGGTCCGCAGCCGCAGCTTGGTCTCGTTGTTCAGGCTACGATCGCCGGCAGGGCGGTTCAGTACAAGATTTCCCAGGCTGACGTCGATAACGCCAAGCTTTACCACTCTGACCCCACCAAGGGGGAGTCTCTCGCTGTCACTGTGGCTCAGCACTTGCGCGACAAGTTGAATGATCAATATGTCGGTCTACCTTTCGAGGCGTCTGTGGACTCCAGTGGTCAGCTAAAAGTGTCGGCGACCGGGCTTGAGTCCTTCGATTACTATAACACTGCGACCTCGGCGGGTGGTGCTGCTGTCTATACGGTGACTGGCGATCTTAATTCCATTGATCCCAGCGCAAACATCAAGGATGGCGCGCACGCTGCGATCGGTCTTGCTCGCATCGATGCGGCTCTCCAGGTGATCAACGAGGCCCGCTCCAAGATGGGTGCTGTCGTCAGTCGGTTGCAGTTTGCGGCTGACAACCTGTTCAACGTCTCGGCCAAGGCGATGGAATCTCGTAGTCGCATCGAGGATACAGATTACTCTCAGGCGACGACTGAGCTTGCCAAGCGCAACATCATTCAGCAGGCTGCTCAGGCCATGTTGGCTCAGGCCAACCAGGCTCCTCAGTTGGTGCTCCAGTTGCTGAAATAAGCTTGGCTTTTATCGTTAAGGCTTGCATGAGGGCGGGGTTGTTCCCCGCCCTCATTTCATTTTAGATGTTAGTCATATGATTTCATTTTAACTATTTAGCAACCACACCTCTCGTTTCTATTAATAGAAAGTAAAAATTATCAATCTAATTAGCCATCAATTGGCTATATGAAACCATTCATTCACCACAGTCCCGATCTATACTTAAAAATCGGAGTCAATAATATAGGTTAATGCAGGACGGCCGTTCTCTAATTCAACGGTTGACGTTGGTGAACCGGACTCAACGACTTTCGAGCGTTGATTTCCTTACCGCGAATAGGAGTTAGTCAGATGACGGTCATTAACACGAACACTGGATCGCTCTACGCTCAGCAGGCCATGAGCACGAATTCTCGCTCTCTTGCGACGGTGATGCAGCAGCTCTCGACCGGCAAGCGCATCAACAATGCGGTGGACGACGTCGCCGGCATGGCCATCAGCACCCGCCTGACCTCCCAGATCCGCGGTCTCGCCCAGGCCGTTCGTAACGCAAACGACGGCATCTCGCTGATTCAGACGGCGGAAGGCGCCACCGAGCAGATCACCAATATGCTGCAGCGCATGCGCGAACTCGCCGTGCAGTCCTCCAACGACACCAACAACGAACGTGACCGTGGCTTCCTCGACGGCGAGTTCCAGCAGCTGAAGGCGGAAATTGACCGCATCGGCCAGAATACGCAGTGGAACGGCGCGAACATTCTCGATGGTACAGGCGGCAACCGTCTGAATGGTACCTATGCTTTCCAGGTGGGCGCCAATACAAACCAGACCATCAA
>CANGOK010000039.1 GCA_947455285.1 Beijerinckiaceae bacterium
ATCGCGCGGAAGTCGCTGGGCGAAACAAGATCAATGCCCGCCTCGCGAGGGCCGCGCAGCATCAGGCGGCGAATGCCTGAGTTCGTCATGCCAGTGCGCGGATCGACGACGAAATCCATGGCCGCCGAAATATAGGGCGCGCCATCTTCCCCATGCTGCAGATGCACGGGCAGGCGCGTCAGATCAGCGTCATCGCCGGTGAGCACCACCTGCTGCACAGGCGCGCGATCACGATCGAGTTCGACGATCTCTGGCGCAAGGCGCAAGCGTCGTTGCACCTCTTCGCGCACCTTGCCCGGCGCAACGCCAAAGGCGAGCGCGAGGCGCGAGCGGGAGCCACAAACATTCGCCACGACCTGCTGTGCCTCTGGCCCAACAGAGGTCGCCAGAATCGCCTGCGGCTGATTGTCGATCAGCTCCGGCAGATCGACGAGGTCGCAGGGCTCGGCATGCGTGCGAAGCTCGCCCGCAGCCGACAAGGTTTCAACAAAGCGACGCAGACGAAAGCGTTCGAGATCGTCGTTCGAAATCGTCATGCTGCGCCCCAAACCTCGCGCGCGGTCTCAACGATAAGCGACAGCTTCTCGAACTGACGCTCCACCGTCATGGTCTCGCCGCCGATGCCGCTGGAGAAGCCGCACTGGGCGCTAAGCGCAAGCTGGTCGAGAGGCGCGTATTTGGCGGCTTCCTCGATGCGGCGCTTCAACTCGTCCTTCGTCTCCATGGCGGAGTTCTTCGTCGTCACGAGGCCAAGCACAGCGACCTTGCCCTTAGGCAGGAAGCGCAAAGGCTCGAAACCGCCAGCGCGCTCGCTATCGAATTCGAGGAAATAGCCGGTGACATTGACCTGATTGAAGAGCAGGTCCGCGACGGGCTCATAACCGCCTTCCGCGATCCATGCGCCGGCGAAATTGCCGCGGCACAGATGCATGGCGATGGTCATATCCTGCGGCATGCCCGCGATGGAGTCATTTATCAGCTTCGCATAGGTCGCGGGCAGCTTCTCGGGATCTTCGCCAAAGCCAGCGGCCTGACTGCGCAGCACGGGGTCGCAGAGATAGGCGAGGTTCACCTCGTCGATCTGCGCATAGCGGCAACCCCTAGCGTAGAGATCAGACAGCTCCTCGCGATAGACCTGTGAAAGGTCGGCGAAGAAATCATTCATGTCAGGATAAGCCGTCTCGTCGACCGAGCTGCGACCGCCGCGGAAATGCAGGATGGTGGGCGAGGGCATGGTGACTTTGGGCGTCGCCTTGGCGATGGAGGCGAGATATTCGAAATCGCTGACGAACATGCCGCCGGGGCGGGAAATCTTGCCGCGCACCTCGAGGGTCGGGGGCTTATGGTCGCGGGCGCCGGCCTTGGAATGGAAGCGCACGTTGAGCTTGGCTTCAGCAGGCGCGACGTTCTTGATCTTTAGGAGGAAGTCGCGCTGCCAGGAAAAGCGGTTGAATTCGCCGTCGGTGACGACCTTCAGCCCGATCTCCTCCTGCTTGCGCACGACCTCATTGATCGCGTCGTGCTGAATCTTGAGCAATTCTGACTGGGGCAGACGGCCCTGCTGCGCGGCCTCGCGGGCGTCGATGAGGGCCTGCGGGCGGATGAGACTGCCAACCTGGTCGGCGCGGAAAGGCGGCGTGGCGCGAGCGGACATTTCAACTCCCTGACGTTGGCGGCTCCCAAGGCTGGAGCGCTGCGACATCCTGCATAAACGATGGCCGGGCGGACGAAAAGCCCGGCCCTTCGCCCGACCCCTTGCGCAACACCCCCCGAACGCGGGAAAAGAGAGGATGAAACGGCGCGGCGCAAGGACGCCGCCCTGAGCGGAGGATCGTCCATGCATCTGCGCTTCATCAAGCGGTTTGCGCCCCTGGCGCTCCTCGGCCTCTCCTGCCTCGCCGCCACGGCGCAGGCTGCGGAGAAGGTCAAGATCGCCATCATCGGCGGCACGGGCGACATTCCCTTCTATCTCGCCGACGCCAAGGGCTGGTTCGCGCAAGACGGCCTTGAGGTGGAGATGATCACCTTCGACTCAGGCGCGCGCATGATCGCGCCCATGGCCAGCGGCGAAATCGACGTCGGCACCGGCGCTGTGGCGGCGGGCCTCTACAACGCGTTCGAGCGCGAGATCACCATTCGCATCGTCGCGGACAAGGGCCGCAATGTGAAGGGCATGTCCTTTCAGGGCCTGATGGTGCGCAAGGCGCTGGTCGAGTCCGGAACCATTCGCAAGGTCGCCGACCTCAAGGGCCGCAAGATGGCCTTCACCGGTCCGGGCGCCAACGACTCAGCGGTCATGGACGAAGCCATGCGCAAGGTGGGCGCGACGTTCAACGATATTGAATCCGTCTATCTCGGCCTTGGCGCGCAGCTCACCGCCTATCAAAACGGCGCCATCGACGCGAGCATCATGCCCGAGCCCTTCCGCACCAATGTGCTGAAGACCGGCGCGGCGGTGGAGCTTCTGCCCGTGGCTGAATTGCGCGACAATGATCAGACAGGCGCTGTCATGTATAGCGACACGCTCATCCGCAAGCGGCCCGAAGTCGCGGCGAAGCTGATGAAGATCTATATCCGCGCCACGCGTTATTATAACGACTCGCTGAAGGACGGGAAAATCGCCGGCGCCAACGCTGATGAGATCATCGACGTCATGGCGAAATATTCCTCGCTCAAGGACAAGGACGCCCTGCGCGCCATTGTGCCGAGCGCCATTGATGCGGATGGGCGTCCCAGCATCGAAAGCCTGAAGGCGGATCTTGATTTCTACAAGGCGCAGGGCCTCGTGAAATCAGCCATCACGGTCGATCAGGCGGTCGATCTGTCATGGATCGAGCGGGCCGTGAAGGAACTCGGCCCCTACAAGGCCAAATGATTCAAACAAGACGACGCAGCTGCGTTGAAAGAGGACTTAAGATGAAACCCAGAGCACTCGGTTATCTCGGCGTGAACGCCAAAAGCGCCGCTGACTGGGCCGACTATGCGACCCGACTCGTCGGAATGCAGATCGCGGAGAAGACCGGGGGCAATCTCGCCTTGCGCATGGACGACCGCAAGCAGCGGCTCGTCATCGAAGAGAACGGCGGCGACGGCATCGCCTATTTCGGCTGGGAAATGGATGACGCCGATGCGCTGGGCGCCTTTTGCGCCACGCTCGACAAGGCGGGCGTACGGGCCGAGCATGGCTCGCGCGCGCTCGCCGATCAGCGCCGGGTGAAGGATCTCGTCGTGGTCACCGACCCCATCGGCTATCGGCTCGAATTCTTCCATGGCGCAGAAGTCAGCGACAGGCCCTTCAACGGCGGGCGCGTCCATTCGGGCTTTCGCACGGGACCACTGGGCCTTGGCCATGTCGTGACGACCGCCGAGCGCGTCGCCGATGCAGTGCCCTTCTACCGCGACCTCATGGGCTTTGGCCTCAGCGACTATTACTACAAGCCCTTCGAGGCCTATTTCTTCCACGTCAATCCGCGCCATCATTCCTTCGCGCTGATCGAGACCGGCAAGCGTTCGATCCATCACATGATGATCGAACATTTCAGCCTCGATGACGTCGGACAGGGCCTCGACCTCACGCTCAAGGAAGAGGGGCGTCTCGCGGTGACGCTTGGCCGCCACTGTGGCGACTACATGACGTCATTCTACACCCACACGCCCTCGGGCTTCATGACCGAACATGGCTGGGGCGGCCAGCTCATCGACCCCGCAACATGGCAGGCGAGCCATCGCACGGAAGGGCCAAGCCTGTGGGGCCATGAACGGTCCTGGATGTCGCCAGAAGGCAAGGTCGCAGCGCGCGAACTCTGCATCGAAAACGCCAATCGCGGGCTGCGTCGGCCCGTGCAGGTGATGGAAGGCAATTACAACCTGATGCCCGGCGCCTGCCCATGGTGGGACAGCGTGCCCGGCAAGCAGCGCTGAACGAAAAACTATTGATAAGATGCACAATTACCCTCCCCCTTGTGGGGAGGGTCGGCCGCGCCAGCGGACGGGGTGGGGGTCTGCGCATGCTGATCGTGAGCCCCAATGCAATGGCGCAAAACTGCAAAGGCCTCACGACCCCCACCCCTTACCCCTCCCCACAAGGGGGCGGGGAATGGCAGGCGTTACGCATGAATTAACATGCCGACCTATTTTGGCGCAGGCAGCGCAGGCAGGATCACGCCCGCCGCTTCACCAAAGCCGACGCGGTAGCCATCGCCTTGCGCCCAGCCCCGAAAGGTCAGGCGGTCGCCGTCTAGGAGGAAGCTGCGCGTCTCGCCATCGCCCAGCGCAACCGGCTCGGTTCCGTTCCATGAGAGCTCAAGCAAGCTGCCGCGCTCGGTCTTGTCGTCGCCGCTGATCGTGCCTGATCCCAGAAGATCGCCGACGCTCATGGCGCAGCCGGTCGAGGCGTGGTGCATCAGCTGCTGCAGGCTCGACCAGTACATGTAGCGGAAATTGCTGTGGCTGATGGTGACGGGCGCGCTCATCTTGGCCGTCTGCAGGTCGACTTCGAGCCGCACGTCATAGTTCTGCAAGCCGCTCTGGCGCAGATAGGGCAAGGGCGCGGGGTCCTGCTGCGGGGTCGCGGTGCGGAAGGGCTCGAGCGCCTCCTTCGTGACGACCCATGGCGAGATGGTGGTGGCGAAGGCCTTGGAGAGGAAGGGGCCGAGGGGCTGGTATTCCCACGCCTGAATGTCGCGGGCGCTCCAGTCGTTGAGCAGCACGAAGCCGAAGATCATGCGCTCGGCGCTCGCCTGATCGAGCATCTCGCCCATGGCGGAGGGCTCGCCGATCACGACGCCCATCTCCAGCTCGAAATCGAGCTTGGCGCAGGGACCCATCACCGGCGGCGCATCGCCGATCTTAAGCTGGCCGAGCGGGCGGCGCACCGGCGTGCCGCTCACCACCACCGTGCTGGCGCGGCTGTTATAGCCGATGGGCATGTGCCGCCAGTTCGGCATGAGGGCGGCGTTGGGGCCGCGCAGGATCATGCCCGCATTGGAGGCGTGCTGGAGCGAGGAATAGAAATCGCTGAAGGCGGAGACCTCGAAAGGCAGATCCAGGCTCGCCTGCGCCATCGGCACAAGCGCCTTCGCGCGCAAGGCCGCGTCATCGCGCAGGCGAGGGGCGTCGGCGCGCAGCAAGGCGCTGATGCGCGCGCGCGTCGCGCCCCAAACCTCAGCGCCTAGCGCCATGAACGGGTTCAGCGCGGCCGCCTCGAAAACGCCAGCCGGTGCTTCCGGCAGCAGGCCAGCCCGCGCGATTTCCGCAAGATCGAGGATGAAGGCGCCGATGGCGACGCCCACTCGCTTGGCTCCGCCCGCCGTCGAGAAAACGCCATAAGGCAGGTTCTGGATCGGGAAATCGCTGTCAGGCGCAACCTCGATGAAGGAGCGCAGCTTCGGATCGTTGGAATTGGTCATCAGGCTCGGCCTCACGGACGGTTCGGATCAAAATGCTTCTTCAGCCCGCTCCAGCAGTCGGGATAATCGGCCTGAAGGATGGGAGAGGTCGCCGCATATTCGGTCACGCGCTGGGCGTAGCGGGACTCGAACATGAAGGCCATGGTGTTGGAGAGCTTGACCGGCTCCAGCTTCACATTGCTGGCGTGCTCGAAAGCCTCCATGTCAGGCCCGTGGGGCAGCATGGAATTATGCAGGCTGCAACCGCCCGGCTTGAAGCCATGGGGCTTGGCGTCATACTGGCCGTAAAGCAGCCCCATGAACTCCGACATGATGTTGACGTGATACCACGGGGGCCGGAAGGTGTTCTCCGCCGGCAGCCAGCGCTCGGGGAAGATCACGAAATCGATGTTCGCCATGCCGGGCGTGTCGGAGGGCGCGGTCAGCACCGTGAAGATCGAGGGATCGGGATGATCGAAAAGGATCGCCCCGACCGGCGAGAAACGCCGCAGATCATATTTATAGGGCGCGTAATTGCCGTGCCACGCCACCACATCGAGCGGAGAGGCGGAAAGCTGCGTCTTCCACAGCGCGCCCTGAGCGCGCATGTAAAGGGTCGCCGGCCCCTCGCGGTCCTCATAGCGCGCCACGGGGGTGAGGAAATCGCGGGAATTGGCGAGGCAGTTGGCGCCGATAGGCCCGCGCTCGGGCAGGCGGAAGGCGCCGCCGTAGTTCTCGCCCATATAGCCGCGCGCCGGCCCGTCCACGAGTTCGACACGCATCTTCACGCCACGCGGAATGACCACGATCTCGCCGGGGGCGGCTTCGATGACGCCCAATTCGGTGACGAAGCGAAGCGCGCCTTCCTGCGGCAGGAAGATCATCTCGCCATCGGCGTTGCAGATATATTCGTCCACCATGCTCGCTGTCGCGACATATACATGGGCGCCCAGTCCGCCCTGCGCGCCAGCGTCGCCTGCCGTGGTCATGGTGCGGATGCCCTGAACCAGCGTCAGCTTCTCATCAGGAATGGGCGTCGGCCCCCAGCGCAGCTGGCCGGGCGGCAGTTCATATTCCGCGCAGGGCGCGGTGCGCCACAGGCCCTGATCCGCCTTCACGAATCGCCCGCCATGCAGAACCGAGGGGCGGATGCGATAGGCCCATGTGCGCTGGTTGGAATCGCGCGGGGCGGTGAAGGGCGAGCCGCTGAGCTGCTCGGCGTAAAGCCCATAGGGGCATTTCTGCGGGGAGTTGCGGCCCACGGGAAGAGCCCCGGGCAGGCTCTCGGTCTCGAAATCGTTCCCGAAGCCCGACATATAGGTGAGCGTCATCGGCAGTCTCCGTCCCTGACTACGCCTCGCCGGCGTTCGATTCTCAAACACCATGACGATGCGGCGCTGGCAAGCCTGCGGCGCTTGCCACATGGCACGGGCGTGACTAGACAGGACCCGGAGCGGGAGGAGACATGGATCTCGGGATCGGGGGCCGAACGGCCATTATCTGCGCGTCATCGCGGGGCCTTGGCAAGGCCTGCGCCACCGCGCTCGCCCGAGAAGGCGCTGATGTCGTCATCAATGGCCTCGATGAAGCGCGTCTATCGGCCGCAGCCGATGAAATCCGCGCCCTGACCTGCGCCAAGGTCACGCCCGTCCGCGCCGACATCAACACGCCCGAAGGCCGCGACAAGCTCGTCGCCGCCGCGCCCATCTGTGACATTCTCGTCAACAACAACGCAGGCCCCCCGCCCGGCAAATTCCAGGACTGGGACCACGGCCAGTGGATCGCCGCGCTTGAAGCCAACATGCTCGCGCCCGTCCTGATGATCCGCGCGGTGCTGCCGGGCATGCGGACGCGCAAGTTCGGCCGCATCGTCAACATCACCTCTGCCATGACCAAGAGCCCGAAATTCGCCGACATGGGCCTTTCGACCTCGGCCCGCCTTGGCCTCATGGGCCTGTCGAAGTCCCTTTCGCGGGAAGTCGCGGCCGACAATGTGACCATCAACAACATGCTGCCCGAGCGCATCGACACCGACCGGCAGAAATTCATGGCCGAGCGCATCATGCAGGCGCGCGGGATCACCTATGAAGAGGCGCGCCAGTGGATCGCCGATTCCCTGCCCGCCAAAAGGTTCGGTCTCCCGGGGGAATTTGGCGACACCTGCGCCTTCCTTTGCTCCGTTCAGGCCGGATTCATGACCGGACAGAATCTGCAACTCGACGGCGGCTCATACGAAGGGATAGTATAGCTTTCGAACGGGCCGCTCCCGCCAATCATCAGCAAACCATCTTCACCTACAGAAAGAGGCGTCCATGATCATCGACATCCACGGCCACTACACGACCGAACCGGCCGCGATGCACAGCTTCCGCGACAAGCAGCTCGCGGCTCTCGCCGATCCGGCCCGCAAGCCCTCGGCTGACCTCGGCATTTCTGACGAGCAGCTCATCGCCAGCGTCCAGAAACAGCTCGGCTTCCAGAAGAACCGCGGCAGCGACCTGACGGTGTTCTCGCCCCGCGCCTCGGGCATGGCCCATCACATCGGCAACGAGGCCGTGTCGATGGAGTGGACCCGTCTCAGCAACGACATGATCCACCGCATCTGCACCCTGCTCCCCGACAATTTCGTGGGCGTCGGCCAGTTGCCGCAGTTCCCGGGCGTCTCGCCCAAGAACAGCGTGCCGGAGCTGGAGCGCATGGTGAATGAGCTCGGCTTCGTCGGCGTCAACCTGAACCCCGATCCGACCGGCGGCTACTGGACGGAAGCGCCCCTGACGGACCGCATGTGGTACCCGATCTACGAGAAGATGGTGGAGCTCGACGTTCCCGCCATGATCCACGTCTCCTCGTCCTGCAACCCGAACTTCCACGCCACGGGCGCCCACTACATCAACGCCGACACCACGGCCTTCATGCAGCTCATCCAGGGCAACCTGTTCAAGGACTTCCCGACCCTGAAGTTCGTGATCCCCCACGGCGGCGGCGCGGTTCCCTATCACTGGGGTCGCTATCGTGGCCTGTGCCTCAACATGAAGAAGCCCCCGCTCGTCGAATATCTGATGAAGAACGTCTTCTTTGACACCTGCGTCTATCACCTGCCGGGCATCGAACTGCTCACCAAGGTGATCCCGATCGACAACATCCTCTTCGCTTCGGAAATGGTCGGCGCGGTGCAGGGCATGGATCCGGAGACCGGCTTCGACTACGACGACACCAAGCGCTACATCGATCAGGTCACCACCCTGAGCGAAGAAGCCCGCTACAAGATCTTCGAAGGCAATGCGCGCCGCGTCTATCCGCGTCTCGACAAGCTGCTGACCAAGCGCGGTCACCTGCCCAAGACCTTCTAAGGTTCACAATCACGCCGCGCGCTCCAAAAGGGCGCGCGGCTTTCGTTTCAAATGGAGGTTCCATGTCTCTTCCGCGCCTGAATGGCATGATCCGCGCGCTCGAAGCCGGCCAGCACTGTTTCTCGCTTTTCGCTCCTTGCGAGCCGACCGTCGCGGTCGAACTGCAGCAGTCCAAGTATGATGGCGTCGTCTTCGAAGGCGAGCACAATGGCTGGGACATCCGCGCCCTTCGCGACAGCCTGCAGTATCTGCTCAACCGCGGCCAGATCCTGAAGAACGGCACGCCCGCTCCCTCCGTCACACCCATGGCGCGCATCCCCGCCAACGGCGTCGAGAAGAACCAGTTCCTCGCCAAGCAGGCGCTGGATCTTGGCTGCTACGGCATCATGTGGCCGCATATCTCCTCGGTCGAAGAGGCCTATAACGCGGTGGCCGCTTGCCGCTACGCCCGCCTCAAGGACAAGCCGCTCTATGAGCCCCAGGGCATCCGCGGCGACGGCCCGATGCAGGCGACCCGTTACTGGGGCATCAGCCAGCAGGAATATTATGATCGCGCCGACGTGTGGCCGCTCGCGCCCCACGGCGAAATCCTCTGCGTCATCCAGATCGAAGACACGCTTGGCATCAAGAACCTGCGCGACATGCTGAAGAACGTGCCCGGCATCGGGGCCGTCGTCATCGGCGAGGGCGATCTTTCGCAGGAGCTCGGCTATCCCCGTCAGGTCGAGCACCCCGCCGTGCTTGAGGCCATGGCCGAGATCGTCGCGATCTGCAAGGAATGCAATGTCGTCGTCGGCCATCCCCATGTGGAGGTCTCGAACGGCCAGCGCATCGTCGACGAGGGCTATCGCTTCCTCATGTGCTCGGCGCCGCGCAATTTCAACACGCTTGAAAAGTCGCGCGCCCTCGTGGGCCGCTAAGCCAAACAATCGGGGCGGCGAAAGTCGCCCCCATTCATTTCAAGTCCGGCTTGGCGGATTGGGTAGCCCTCCGCGAGCCCTGCGGAGAGAAACATGTTCAAGGAAATGCCCGCCAGCGGCCCGGTGACGCTGACCACCAATCTCGCCGATTATCCGATCAGCAAGGCGCTCAAGTCAGGCGCCATCCATTCCGATCTCGTCACCTTCAACTTCGCCGGAACCAAGACCGCGAACCAGAGCTTCAAGCCCATGGTGCGCGAAGGCAAGTTCGACGCGGGTGAACTCGCGATCGTGACATTCCTGCAGGCCGTGGCCTGGGGCAAGCCGCTGGTGCTTCTGCCCGCCGTCATGGTCGGCCGCTTCCAGCACAATTGCATCTCCTACGATTGCACCAAGGGTGACATCACCCCCAAGCAGCTCGAAGGCAAGCGCGTCGGCGTGCGCGCCTATACCCAGACCACGGGCGTCTGGGTGCGCGGCCTTCTCGCCCATGAATATGGCGTCGACATCAACAAGGTCATCTGGTCGACCTACGAAGATCCTCATGTCGCTGAATACAAGGAGCCCGATTTCCTCGAGCGGTTCGACCCCAATGGCAAGGGCATGGAAGAGCTGATGTTCGAAGGCGCCTTTGACGCCATCATCATCGGCGGCGAGATCCCCAACGAGCCGCGCGCCAAGACGCTCATTCCCAACGCCAAGCAGGCCGCGCTCGAATGGCACGCCCGCACCGGCTGCGTCACCGTCAACCATCTCTTCGCGGTTTCCGCCGAAGTCGCCAAGCGCAAGGATGTGATGCAGGAGATCTGGCGCATGCTGAAGGAGACGAAGGCCGCCATGCCTGCGCCCGCCGATGGCGTCGACCTCTATCCCTTCGGTTGGGACGCCAACCGTAAGAACCTCGAACTCGTCATCCAGTATTCTTACGAGCAGAAGCTTCTGCCGCGCATGATGAGCGTCGATGAACTCATCTGCGACGCGACGCGCGATATGAAGTGAGGTCGTTATGATCGGTGAGACCACCCCCAAGCCAGTAAGGCGCATCATCACGGGCCATGATGAGACCGGCAAGGCGGTCGTCGTCATGGATGGCGCTGCACCCAACCAGCGCCTGCGCGCCGCCACCGGCATCGTTTCGACGCTGCTGTGGGTGACAGAAGAAGCGCCAGTCAATATCGCTAGCAATGCTGATCGCGCCGACCGGGAATCGCCGGTTGCGCCGCCGCCGAAAGGCTCGATCCTGCGCGTGGTCGATTTTCCGCCCGCGGGCGACACCAGCGGCGTCAGCAATGAAGCCATGCTGAAGGAGATGGGCATCGCCCATGGCCACGGCGACAAGCCCGCGCGCCATCCCTTCACCCATCGCACCAAAAGCGTCGACTACGCCTTCGTACTCGAAGGCGAGATCGACATGCTGCTCGATGATTCCGAAGTGCACATGAAGGCGGGCGACATCATGGTCCAGCAGGGCACCAACCACGCCTGGGTCAACAATAGCGACAAGGTCTGCCGCATCGCCTTCGTGCTGATCGACGCCGACGAGCCGCCGGCCTGGATGCTGGGGGAGTAAGGATCGGCAAGGTCCGCAGTTTTATTGCCTAGCTTATGACATGTGAGATAAAGGGCTGTGTCGGCTGCGACATGGCCCTTTTTCTTGTCTCCGTTGAGATTTCCTCGCCTGCACTATATATTCCGACAGTTCGGAAACTTTTTTACGGAGTGAGTCATGAGCTCTACTTTGGACATGCTCAAGCTGACCGAGGCGGCGGTTGTGGCCCATGTCGCGCTGAGGGAGGTCAACCGGGTCATTGACGAACGCATCCTGCCCGAGGACTTCGTCTCGACAGAAGACGGTCGGCGCGTGGCGGCCTCGGCCTGTCCGCTCATCTCCTTCTATTTCGACAGCGCCCGGCGCCTGACGGCCGAAGAGCGACTGTTCGCCATCAATGAGGCCGGATCGCGCCTGCAGAAGTTCCGCGCATTCGACTTCGACTCGCTGATCGCCGAGGATTGGACCGTGCGGGACGACTTCCTCACCATCGACTTCGCCCCCTTCCTGCGAGGCGCCAATGAACGGATGCAGAGGCTCGAGGCCGCGCGCGACATAGTCGTGTCCGATCCTGAGATCCTCGGGGGCACGCCCGTCCTGCGCGGCACTCGCGTTCCCGTCTACGACGTCGCCGCCTGCGTGGCCGCTGGCGAGTCGATCGAAGAGATCCTCGATGCCTATCCCTCGATAAATGCCGACAAGATCGGATTGGCTGCGATCTACGCCGAAGCGAATCCAGTTCGTGGGCGCCCAAGAGTGCTCGGCGAACTTCCCAAGGGTGCGATCCTCATTAAAGAAGGCTGGGTCCCGCGCCGCAGGAAAGCGGGATGAAATTTCTGATCGACGAGTGTCTGAGCCCGCGACTGACGAAACTCGCCCATGCCGAAGGCTATGGCGAATCTTCACATGTCGTCTGGCTCAACCGAGCCGGCCTGAAGGATTGGGAGCTGAAGACCATCATCCTTGAGTGGGATTGGACCTTCGTCACGAAGAACTCCGAGGACTTTCGTGGATCGCCCGAGCGGCCCGGGGCGAAAGGGCAATATGCAGGCGTTGACCTTCACGCCGGGCTTTTCTGTCTCAATGGACCGCCCGGCATGGATCTCGATATGCAGATCGAACTTTTTGAACAGGCTCTCGAAGAGCTGAAACCAGAGCCTGACCTTGTGAATCAGGTTCTGGAAATCACGATGGGAGACGCCGAATTATACATTCGGCGTTATCACTTGCCGCCTATCGAAAAGTAGGCGGAGAAACAATCGCCTTGAGCGGATAAAACAGGCGAGCGCCCCTATGTAAGGGCTAGGCCATGGGTCCTCAAGCTTTCAACAAATGCCCGACCAACAACCATGCAGCAGTGACTGTCATCATCGCGCTAAAAACAAGTTTCAACTGCCTGTCCGGCAGCTTGTGCGCCAGAGTGACGCCTGACGAAACCGTGACTGCGCCGCTCGCGGCGAGGCACAAACCGGTCAGCCAGTCGACATTGCCATGGCCTGCGTAGGCGCTGAGCGCGATCAACGCGCTCGGCGTCACGACGACCAGTCCGAGGCTTTGCGACACTCTTTGGGGAAGATTGAAGAGGCGCGAGAAAAGCGGCGCAGTGACAAGTCCGCCGCCTACTCCGAGCAAACCCATGCTCAGACCGCCCGCAATCCCAACGAGCGGCGAGAAGCGGCGGTCGATAATCGCCCGGGATTGGGCGTCGCTTCGCGTCTGGAAGAACATGCGCGCGGCGACAAGGAGCAGGAAAACCGCGAAGAACGCACGCAACAGTTCCTGATCAATGCTGTTCGCCACTTGGGCGCTCAACCATGTGCTGAAGGTCGCCGTAAAGGCGATGCCTAGCCCCTCCCAAAGGGGAATTGGATCGCGGCGGGCGTATCGCCAACACGCAATAAGCAGATTAGGAACCATCATGACGAGGGCGGTCCCTTGCGCCACTGGCTGAGGCATGCCGAAAAGAAGAGCCAGCACGGGAACGGCGACGATGCCCCCGCCGATGCCGAACAAGCCGCCTGCGAAGCCAAGCGCTCCGCCTAGCAGGCCGACGCCGATCAGCGAAATCAGATCAAAGGACATGGATTCTCGACAGCGAGGCCGCAGGGTTTGTCTAAACGTAAAGAGCGCCCCTTGGGGCGCTCCGAATTTCCCTTTTTTTGGCGGGGTTCTTGATCAGCGCCACAGCGCCTTGGTCGCCAGCGCAGCGCCATCGCGCAGCGCTTCGAACTTCGCCCACATGATGGACTCATGCACGCGCTGCAGCAGCGGGCCCTGCGCAAAGCCGCAGTCCGTGCCGGCGATGACATTCTCGCGTCCGACGACTTCGGCGTAGCGCACGATGCGTTCGGCCACGAGTTCGGGATGCTCGACCACATTGGTCGCGTGGCTGATGACGCCGGGGATGAGGATCGTATCCTTCGGCAGCTTCACATCCTTCCAGACCTTCCATTCATGTTCGTGACGCGGGTTCGCGCCCTCGATCACGAAGGCGCCGGCCTTGATCTTGAGGATCTGGTGGACGATTTCGCGCAGCGGAATGTCAGTGGTGTGCGGGCCCGGCCAGCTGCCCCAGCACACATGGTAGCGCACCATGTCCTGCGGCACGCCTTCCAGCGAATGGTTGATGATCTCGACCATGCGCTCGAGCCAGGCCATGTAATCCCCAAAGCTCTTGGGCGGCACCATGCGGTCATAGGTGACGGCAGCGCGGGCGTCGTCGAGCTGCACCACGATCCCCGCATCGGTGATCGCCTTGTATTCGGTGCGGATGGCTTCGGCGAGGGCGAGGGTGCATTCCTCGTCGGTCTTGTAGTACTCGTTCTTGCGGTCGGGGATCACGCTGGAGATCGCCGCCACCGGCAGGAAGGCGTCCTTGAAATTCATGCCCGCGAGCGCGGACTTGAAGTTCTCGATGTCGAGCTGCAGCTCCGCCTGACCGGTGTAGGTGATCGGGCCCGTGCAGACGGACTCGGCGTTGGTGTTCGGCGGATCGCGCGAATCCATTTCCGCATAGAAGGCGGCGAAGCGCGTGCGGTCGGCGCCGGTCGCGAAGGGGTTCACGCCATTGAAGGCGCGGCGCTCGAAACCGCTGAGGCGGGTCAGCGCATATTGCGACCAGCTGATCGACTTGCCGAACTCGCCATCGCTGGGCACGTCGACGCCCGACGCCTTCTGCTGCGCAAGCACTTCCTTCACACTGGTGGCGAGACAGGCCTGATAGGCGGCCTCATCATAGGGCTGGCGCGTCTGGCGGGCGCGAATGAAGGCGCGCAGCGGCTCAGGGCGAATGAGGCTGCCGACATGGGTGGTGAGAATACGATCGGTGCTGCGCTTCATCTGTTCGAACTCGCGTTAGATTGCCTGAAATCGCTACCATGGCGCCATTGAGTGGGCAATCGCCGCGCCCATTAGGCCTTTTGCTGATGCATCGCCGCCCAGACGCGCTCGGGGCTCGCGGGCATGTCGAGATGGCGCACGCCGACGGGCGCCAGCGCGTTAAGGACGGCGCTCATCACCACGGCGGAAGCTGGCGTCGTGCCGCCCTCGCCGCCGCCCTTGATCCGCAGCGGATTGCCGCGTGTCGCGTCCTCGGTCACATCGACCTTGAAGATGGGGAATTGCGCGGCGCGCGGCATGGGGTAGTCCATGAAGCTGCCAGTCAGCACCTGCCCTGAATCAGAGTCATAAACGACGCCCTCGCCAAGCGCGGGGCCTGCGCCCTGAACGACGCCGCCATAGACCTGACCATGCAGGATGAGCGGGTTCACTGGCTGGCCGGCGTCGTCGATTGTGGCGTAGCGGGTCATCTCGACCTCGCCAGTCTCCTTGTCGATCTCGACCTCGCAGACCGCGCAGCCCGTGGGATGGGCGGGAATGCGTCCGTTGAGCACCTTCTTGGCGACGAGCGGGGCGCGCAGTTCCTCTGGCAACGACTCGTTCGTCGCCGCTGCGCGCGCGAGATCGAAAATATCGAAGCGCTGGTTGTTGCGGATGCACTGGAAGAAGCCGTCCTCGAAAGTGACTTCCGATGCGGGAACTTCCATCAGCGCGCCCGCGATCAGCTTGCCCTGCGCGATCACGGCGTCGCTCGCCTCGACCATCAAGGTTCCGGCGAGGCGCATGGAGCGATCCGAATGAGAGCCGCCGCCCGATTCCACCAGCGCGGTGTCGCCATAGATCAGCTTCACATCATAGGGCGTGACGCCCACGAGATCGGCGACGACCTGAGCGAAGCTCGTCTCGTGGCCCTGTCCGGTGGTCTGTGTGCCGACGACAAGCTCCACATGACCTTCGGGGCGGATGGCGATCTCGACCCGCTCATGGGGCGCGCCGACGGGCGTCTCGATGTAATTGGCGAGGCCGAGGCCAGCGAGCTTGCCGCGCGACAGAGCCTCCCGACGACGAGCCTCGAAACCATCCCAGTCCGAAAGCGCGAGCGCGCGGTCGAGATTGCCGAGGAAATCGCCGCTGTCATAGGTCAGGCCCGAGGCCGTGCGATAGGGCAATTGCGAACGATTGATCATGTTGCGCCGACGCAGTTCGACGCGGTCGATCCCCATGTCGGCGGCCGCCATGTCGAAGAGGCGCTCGAGAACCAGCGTCGCCTCGGGTCGTCCTGCGCCGCGATAGGGCGCGATGGGCACGGTGTTGGTCATGGCTGCGATCACGCGCACGCCAGCCTTGGGGATGTCATAGACAGTGGTGCCCACGCGCCACCCATTGTGAAGCGGCGTGTAGGTGACCATATGCGCGCCCATGTTGCTGACGATCTCGACGTCATAGGCGAGGACGCGCCCGGTCGCGTCGAACGCGAGTCGCGCCTTTGTGACGCTGTCGCGGCCCTGATAGTCCGTGAGGAAACATTCGCTGCGGTCGCCGGTCCATTTCACCGGGCGCCCCACGATCTTCGCGGCCCAGAGCACGCCAAGCTGTTCGGTGTAGCTATTGGTGCGCGTGCCAAACCCGCCGCCCGTATCCGGCACGATGACGCGCAGGCGGTCAGCCGGCAGCTTCATCGCGGCGCAGATGCCAGCCCGCATGCGGTGCGCGCCCTGACAGCCGGAGGTCAGCACATATTTGTCGCTCGCCGCGTCATATTCGCCAAGCGCGGAGCGGGGCTCCATCTGCGCGGTTACCGTGCGCTGGCTGCGGAAACTTTCCTCCACCACATGGGCGGCGCTTGCGAAGGCCTCAGCGACGCCTGTGCGATCGTTCACATCAGCGTCGAG